>CAKORH010000040.1 GCA_934101235.1 uncultured Bacilli bacterium
ATGGATATAAACAAGTGGGTAGTTATAACATAAATGATTATATAAATAGTGCTGCAGATACAACTGGAAATGCAAGAGCAAAATTAAATGAATGGTTAGAAAGAAAAATAACAAGTGAAAATGATTTAGCATTATTAAAAAGTGATACATGGTGTATAGGTAATTTAAGAGATGCTTTTAACGCTGATAATTCTGGAACAATATCTGGAAAAATAGATGATTTAATAAGTACTAAAACAAGTTTTTATTATTCTAGTGGTTATAAATATAATGTAACAAAAACACCATCATATAAATGTACAACAACTGGAGTAGAGGGAGAAACAGATATAAATAAAGTAGGAATGTTAACATTTGATGAAGTAGTATATGCAGGTGGTGGTAAAAAGGAAACTGTTAAATATTATTTAGACGAAAATGCTATTTCAAATTTTTGGTGGACTATATCTCCTTATTTTTCTTTTTTAAGTAGTAATAATACAAATTCATTTGGAATAGATAATGGAGTAAACGAAATGATTTATGAAGAAGTACAAAATAAAAATGCTATTAGACCGGTCATAACTCTTAAATCAAATGCAAAAATAACAAGTGGAGATGGAACAATATCAAACCCATATAAATTTTCATAAAGTTAATAAAAAAATAGTGATTTAACAAGTTTATTGTTAAATCTTTTTTGTTTATCATAATTATATGTATGAAAAAAACGCCTTTAATAAGACGTTTTGTAATCAATTTGGTGGAGAATAAGGGACTCGAACCCTTGACCCTCTGCGTGCAAGGCAGATGCTCTAGCCAACTGAGCCAATTCCCCAGAACTGATAAATTAATAATACTATAATAATTTATCATTGTCAATTGTTTTTTTGAAAAAATTAAAAAACTTCATCTATTTTTATTATTTGATTAAAAAATATGTGACTTTTATTGAATATAATATATTTTTTGCTGGTATTAATACTATTTATAAAACCTGTTAATTTAGTAATTGTATTTGAATTAAATATAAAGATATTTACTTTTATGTGATTTGTGTATGCTTCAAATATTTTATCATTTAAAACTATTATTTGATCTTCTGATAACATGGGTTTGTTAATTTTAGATTGTTTTTTTATTATTTCATTTTTAATTTTAGTATCATTTATTACCGAGTTAAATGGTGCCCATTTAATATATCTATCTTGCATTGTGACCTCCTATTTTTTCATTTCTAGATTTTATAGTGGATGTGTTAAGAAGTGAAGTAGCGTGTAATATACTATTATTTCCGTATTTTGATGTAATATTATCAATTGCATTATTTATATTAGTATCTTTATTTATTTCTTCTAATGTTTCAAATAGATTTAATTGTATATGATCATTTTTAGTAAGACTTGTAAAACTTATTCCTACTTTTCTTACAGGCATATTTTCTTCATAGTTATTATTGAATATATTTATTAATTCTTTATATAGTTTGTTTTCATTGTTAGTATCTTCATCTAATTTTTTAGATACTAAGAAACCGTTATTTATTTCTTTTGAATAAGATATTAGTAGAGATATTTTTCTGGTTAATAAATTTTGTTCACGTAATCTTTTTAGTAAAAGTGATAATACTTCTCTTATTATTAGAATTACATCATTGTTATAATAATCTTTAAATAGTACTTGACTATTTGATATACTTTTTTCTTTTGCTTCTTTTTTAAAATCACTTATTTTACTTAGATCTATACCATTAGAGTGATACCATAATTCTTCTCCTATAATACCAAATTTTTCTTTTAATTTTAGTCTATTGTAGTTTGCAATATCACCAACTTTATATAATCCTAAATTATTTAAATTTTTTTCCATTCTAGAACCAATTCCCCACATTTTAGATAGTGGGGTAATAGACCATAGTTTTGTTTTTACATCATCGTATGTCCATTCTGCAATAAAATCTTTGTTATGTTTTGCTTCAGTGTCCATTGCTATTTTTGCTAGTAACATATTTGGGCCTATTCCTGCTGTTGCATATAATCCGGTATCATTTTTAATATCTTTTAATATATCTAGTGCTATTTCTTTTGTAGATTTTTTATATAGTTTCATATAGTTTGTTAAATCTAAGAAACATTCATCTATTGAATAAATATGTAAATCATCTACTGAAACATATTTTAAATATACATCTATTACTTCTTTACTTTTTTTAATATATAAACTCATTCTTGGACGTATGACTTTATATTTAATACTTTTAGGTATTTCATAAATTCTTCCTCTAGATTTTACTCCTAATTTTTTCATATATGGAGTTACTGCTAGTGTAATAGCACCCTCTCTATTTGGTTCTGCTACTACGAGTGGTGTAGTAAATGGATTTAAATTTCTTTCTATACATTCACATGATGCAAAAAAACTTTTTAAATCTATGCATAATATATTTCTATTAATTTTTAATTCATCCATTTAAATCACCTAATTTAATTATAATACAATTGTTCGTTAAGTCAAATGGAATATTTTGACAATTTATTTAGTATATGTTAATATTTAAGTATCTTATGGGGGATATATGAAAAGAACGTATAGATTAAGTTATATTGATAAAAATAATAAAATTGTTCCTATTGATTTAACTGGCTGTGAAAACTATATTAAAGGCGATATACAGTTTATAGATTCTGTTACTATGAAGTTTAGTAATGAAAAAGAATTAATTGATGAAATGGTTTTAGCTGAGTTAGTACCTAGTTATGTTACTAAACTTTATATTAGTTATGATGAAGGAAAGGAAAAATATCAAAAAATTATATATGATGGGGATATATTGTTATTTTCTGATTCTTTATCAAGAACAAATATCAAATATGCTGAAAAAGCAATGAAAAGATATAAATTTAATCCAATCGATTTAATGAAATTAGGAAGATTATATTTAAAAAAATATGAAAATAAAAAGGGTATGAATTCTATTTCATATGGATTAATATCTTATGCTAATTTGGTAGCTAGTAAAGATTATTATAGTTTGTCAAACGATGAAAAGATAGAAGTTGATGAATATATTCAAAATTTTGTAAGACATGAATTTTATAGTTCTAATGGTAAAGTTAGATATAAGGCTTTAAGGGATTTTGTTATAAAAATAATGTATGTTGATGATATTTATAACATTAATAGAAGACATGATTATTTAGATTTTAATAATTGTCAATATGATATTAAAACTTCAGAAGATTTAAATAAAACTATGGAATATGATGATGAAGAAATAGAAGAATATATAACAAAGGAAGATTATTTACCTTTAATTAAAAAGTGTAAAAGTGATAATTTTGAAGCATATCAAGATGGTAATGATTATATTGCTCCATTAAGTAAAGAGGATTATATAGATGCTATAAAGTGTGATATGAAAAAAGTATTGAGAAAGAATAAATAAAATTGTTATTCTTTTTATTTTTGATATAATGATAAAGAGGTTAATATGAAAAAGATATATATAATATTAAGTCATAGTGGTAGTATGCCATCAAAGATAATTAAATTTTTTACATCATTTAAATATAGTCATGTAGCAATTGCACTTAAAAAAGATTTGAGAGTTATGTATAGTTTTGGTAGAAAAAAACTTAATAATCCTTTTGATGGTGGTTTTATTACTGAGGATAAAAATGGATTATTTTATAAAAAATTTTATAAAACTAAGTGTGTTATATTAGAAATAGATGTTAGTAATAAACAATATAGAAATGTAATAAAAGAATTAAAAAGATATGAAGATAAAATTGATATATATAAGTATGATATATTAGGTTTAGTATTTAGAATATTTAATTTTAAGTTGAGTAGAGATAATTATAAAGTATGTACTACTTTTGTTGGTGATATATTAGAAAAAAGTGATATATATAAATTTAATAATGATTATATAAAACCTAAAGATTTCTTTAATATTCCTAATATTAATATTATATATGATGGTTATTTAGTTAAATATGGGAGAGAGTATGATAAATAAAGATGAATTTTTAGAATACTTATATGACGTTAGAAAGTATAGTAATAATACTATTATTAATTATGAATTAGATTTAAATATTTATGAAAAATATTTATTTATGAAAAAGATGAATGTAAGAGAAGTTAAGTATCGTGATGTATTAGATTTTATCAATTATTTAAATGATAGTCATAAGGGTACTAGTATAAATAGAATACTTAGTAGTATAAGAAGTTATTATAAGTATTTAATAAATAAAGGATATACTAAAAATAATCCATTTAAGTTAGTTAAAGGATTAAAGAAAGAAAAAAAGTTACCTGAATATTTTAAGTATGATGAATATGTTAATTTAGTTAATAGTATTGATACTAGTAATAATTTAGGTATTAGAAATAGATGTATATTTGAAGTACTTTTATGTACCGGATGTAGATGTAGTGAATTAGTTAATATTAAGTTAAGTAATATAGATATTAATAATAGAGAAATTAGAGTTTTAGGTAAAGGTAATAAAGAAAGAATTGTGTATATAGGTAGTTATGCTAAAGATAGTTTGAATGATTATTTAAGTATTAGAGATAGTATAAAGGGCAATAAGAAAAATGATTATTTATTTTTAAATCATTTAGGGAATAAGTTAACTACAAGAGGAATTAGAGATATTATTGATAATATTTTATTTAAGAGTAGTTGTGATTTAAAAATAACTCCACATACATTTAGACATTCTTTTGCTACTATGATGTTAAATGAAGGATGTGATTTAAAGAGTGTTCAAGAGTTATTAGGACATGTTTCTTTATCAACTACTAGTATATATAATCATGTATCTAATGAAGAATTAAAAAGAGTATATTTAAAAAGTAATCCTAGAAAATAGTTTTTTATTATAGTATAATTTATCTAGGAGGATAATTAGTATGTTAAATTTTAAAGATGGAGAATTAACTGAAGAAGAATTAAGAACTGTAAAAGCAGGTATAGAACAAGGTAAGATAGATGAAACTTTAGATTTGATGGATAAACCAGAACTTAGTCAGTTGAAAGAAAAAATAAGTGATAAAGAATTAACTTTTGATGAAATGGATAGAGTTAAGGCTGGTATGCCAAGTGAGGTAGTAGATAAATATACTGAAGATAATAAAGATATATTTAGAAAAATGTAAAAACTATAAAAAATATCATAAAAATATTGTTTGTGATATTTTTTTTGTGATATACTAAAGAAGTCAGATAAAGATGGAGGGTAGATATATGACAAAATATGTATATTCCTTTACTGAAGGAAACAAAGATATGAGAAACCTTCTAGGAGGTAAGGGTGCTAACTTAGCAGAAATGACAAGTATTGGTTTACCTGTACCACAAGGTTTCACAATTACTACTGAAGCATGTACTAAGTATTATGATGATGGTAGAGAAATAAGTGATGAAATTCAAGAACAAATTAATGAATACATTACTAAATTAGAAGAAACTACTGGAAAGAAATTTGGAGATAAAGAAAATCCATTATTAGTTTCAGTACGTAGTGGTGCTAGAGCAAGTATGCCTGGTATGATGGATACTATATTAAATTTAGGTTTAAATGAAGAAGTTGTTGAAGCAATTGCTATAAAATCAAATAATCCTAGATGGGCATGGGATTGCTATAGAAGATTTATTCAAATGTATTCTGATGTTGTTATGGAAGTAGGAAAAAAATATTTTGAACAACTTATTGATGAAATGAAAGAAAAAAAAGGAGTTACTCAAGATATTGAATTAGATGCAGATGATTTAAAAGAATTAGCACGTTTGTTTAAGGAAGAGTATAAATCAAAAATTGGAACTGATTTCCCAACTGATCCTAAAGAACAATTAATGGGTGCTGTAAAAGCCGTATTTAGATCTTGGGATAATCCTCGTGCTAATGTATATAGAAGAGATAATGATATTCCTTATTCATGGGGTACTGCAGTAAATGTTCAATCTATGGCATTTGGTAACATGGGTGATGACTGTGGAACTGGTGTTGCATTTACAAGAGATCCAGCAACTGGTGAAAAAGGATTATTTGGTGAATTCTTAACAAATGCTCAAGGTGAAGATGTTGTTGCAGGTGTTAGAACTCCAATGCATATAAGTGAAATGGAACAAAAATTCCCAGAAGCATTTAAAGATTTTAAAAACGTTTGTAAAACTCTAGAAAGTCATTATAGAGATATGCAAGATATGGAATTTACTGTTGAACATGGAAAACTTTATATGTTACAAACTAGAAATGGTAAAAGAACTGCTCAAGCAGCTTTAAAAATTGCTTGTGATTTAGTTGATGAAGGAATGCGTACTCCAGAAGAAGCAGTAGAAATGATAGATCCTAGAAATTTGGATACATTATTACATCCACAATTTGATGCAAAAGAATTGAAAAAAGCTACTCCTATTGGAAAAGGTTTAGGTGCATCACCTGGAGCTGCTTGTGGTAAAATTGTGTTTACTGCAGAAGACGCTGAAGTTTGGAATGAAAAAGGAGAAAAAGTTGTTTTAGTTCGTCTAGAGACTTCTCCAGAAGATATAACTGGTATGAAAGCTAGTCAAGGAATACTTACAGTTCGTGGTGGTATGACAAGTCATGCTGCTGTAGTTGCTCGTGGTATGGGAACTTGCTGTGTATCAGGATGTGGTGAAATTGCAATGGATGAAGAAAATAAACAATTCACTTTAGCAGGCAAAACATATCATGAAGGAGATTACATTTCATTAGATGGTACAACAGGTAATATTTATGATGGTATTATTAAAACTGTTGATGCTACAATTGCCGGAGAATTTGGTAGAGTAATGGAATGGGCTGATGAATTCAGAAAATTAAAAGTTATGACTAATGCTGATACTCCTAAAGACGCTAAAAAAGCTCGTGAATTAGGTGCTGAAGGTATTGGACTATGTCGTACAGAGCATATGTTCTTTGAAGAAGACAGAATTGCTGCATTTAGAGAAATGATTTGTGCTGATACTGTAGAAGAAAGAGAAGCAGCATTAGATAAGATTCTTCCATATCAACAAGGTGATTTTGAAGAATTATATGAAGCATTAGAAGGATGTCCAGTAACTATTAGATATCTAGATCCACCTCTACATGAATTTGTTCCAACAAGTGAAGAAGATATTAAAAAATTAGCTAAAGCTCAAGGAAAGAGCGTAGAATATATTAAGAATTTAATTTCATCATTACATGAAGTTAACCCAATGATGGGACATCGTGGATGTAGATTAGCAGTTACATATCCAGAAATTGCTAAAATGCAAACAAAAGCAGTTATTCGTGCTGCAATTAATGTTCAAAAGAAACATTCTGATTGGAAAGTTGTTCCACAAATTATGATTCCATTAATTTGTGAAGTAAAAGAATTAGAATATGTTAAAAAAGTAGTAGTTGAAACTGCAGATGCAGAAATCGAAGCTGCTGGAATTAAATTAAATTATGAAGTAGGTACTATGATAGAAATACCTCGTGCTGCTCTTACTGCAGATGAAATTGCTAAACATGCTGATTTCTTCTGTTTCGGAACTAATGATTTAACTCAAATGACATTTGGTTTCTCAAGAGATGATGCTGGTAAATTCTTAGGTGCTTATTATGATACTAAGATTTTAGAAAATGATCCATTTGCTAAATTAGACCAAAAAGGTGTAGGTAAATTAATGGAAATGGCTATTAAATTAGGAAAACCAGTTAATGAAAACTTACATGTTGGTATATGTGGTGAACATGGTGGAGATCCTGCTAGTGTAGAATTCTGCCATAATATTGGATTAGATTATGTATCTTGCTCTCCATTTAGAGTTCCAATAGCAAGATTAGCTGCTGCACAAGCCGCTATCAAGTCAGGAACGCAAAAGTAGATAAAAGAACAAAAGTGTTTTTAAGCCGTATAATC
>CAKORH010000041.1 GCA_934101235.1 uncultured Bacilli bacterium
ATGTTGTACCATTTGTTTTATTGATTGCTGCTACATTCTATTTATTTTCTAAAATATCTGGTGGAAATAAGAATTCAATGGATTTTGGAAAGAGTAGAGCTAAGTTAAGTGAAGATGGTGGTAGAGTAAGATTTACTGATGTTGCTGGATTAAATGAAGAAAAAGAAGAAGTTGCTGAATTAATCGATTTCTTAAAGAATCCTAAAAAATTCCAAAAATTAGGTGCTAGAATTCCTAAAGGAGTTTTATTAGTAGGTCCTCCAGGAACAGGTAAAACATTACTTGCAAAAGCAGTTGCTGGAGAAGCAAATGTTCCATTTTATTTTATAAGTGGTTCTGACTTTGTTGAGTTATTTGTTGGTGTTGGAGCAAGCCGTGTTAGAGATATGTTTAAACAAGCAAAACAATCTGCACCTTGTTTAATATTTATAGATGAAATAGATGCTGTTGGACGTCAAAGAGGTACTGGTTTAGGTGGAGGTCACGATGAACGTGAACAAACTTTAAATCAATTATTAACTGAAATGGATGGTTTTGGAGCAAATGAAGGTATTATAATTATTGCTGCAACAAATAGACCTGATGTTTTGGATCCAGCACTTTTAAGACCTGGTAGATTTGATAGACAAGTTACTGTAAGTTTACCTGATCAAAAAGAAAGAGAAGCAATCTTAAATGTTCATGCTAAAGATAAAGTATTTGATGAAACTGTTAATTTAGAAAATTTATCAAAGAGAACACCTGGATTTAGTGGTGCTGATTTGGAAAATTTATTAAATGAATCTGCTTTATTAGCAGTTAGAAGAAATAAGAAAGCAATTGGTATGGATGAAATAGATGAGGCTACTGATAGAGTTCTTATGGGGCCTGCTAAAACTAGTAGAAAAATTACTGATAAAGAGAAAAAGTTGGTTTCACTTCATGAAGCAGGTCATGCTGTAATCGGTTTAAAATTAGAAGATGCAAACGAAGTTCATAAAATAACGATTATTCCACGTGGTATGGCTGGTGGTTATACTATGATGTTACCTAAGGAAGAGAAAATTGCGATAGCAACTAAGAGTGAATTGTTAGCAAGTATAACTGGATTATTAGGTGGACGTGTAAGTGAGGAATTATATTTTGGAGAAATATCTACCGGAGCAAGTGATGATTTTTCTAAGGCTACTAAAATTGCACGTAGTATGGTTACTGAATATGGTATGAGTGATTTAGGACCTGTACAACTTGAACATAAAGAAGAAGGAGTATTCTTAGGAAGAGATTATAATAAAACTAGAAACTTCTCAGATGCTGTTGCATTAGAAATTGATGAAGAAGTAAGAAAAATAGTTAATGAATGTTATAAGAAAGCTACTAAGATATTAAAAGAAAATAAAGATTTAGTAATGTTATTAAGTGATACTTTAATTGAAAAGGAGACTATAACAAAAGAAGAAATAGAAGAATTAGTTAAGACTGGTAAATTATCTAGTAAAGAAACTAAAGATACAAAAAAAGAAGAAACTAAGGATGAAAAATAGTTTCTTCTTTTTGTTATATATTTTTAATTATTTTTTTTAATTCATCTATGTTGTGTGCTATTTTAAAATAATTATAAATTGATTTATTATTAAAATTTCTTTCTATTAAATCATCTATCAATTTTAAAGTAGTATCAAAATGATGATTTTCATCGTATAATATTAACATTTTATTTATATCGTTACTTCTAATTTCTTCTAAGTATGCAAAGAATTCTGATATTGTTCCAGTTCCACCTGGTAAACATATTATTATGTCAGCATCACTAAATATATTTTTCTTTAAATCAAATGTAGTATCACATATTGTATGAGTTGCATTAGGTAAATTCTTTATGTCATCTTCATACTTTTTTGTTGTGTAACCATTAATTTTTTTGTTATTTTCCTTAAATGTATTATAGCATTGTCCCATTATTGATATTGAACATGAACCCCAATTTAGTTCTGAATTTTCTATTTTAACTAGGTAATCAAGCAAGTGTTGTGAACTTTCTTTGTATTTTTCATCTATTGTGTCATTTGAAGATGAACATATTGTTATTTTCATATATATTCCTCCTATGTTTATTATAATAAAATAAATTAACCAATTAAAGTATTTTTGGTAATTTTTCTTTTTTTGAAAAAACATTTAGACAATTATATATATATATGATAAAATTAAGTATGTATAAGAAGTAGAAAAAGGCAGTGATAACATGACAAAAATAATATCTTTAGTAAATCAAAAAGGTGGTGTTGGTAAAACAACATCAAGTATAAATTTATCTGCATCTTTAGGAAAATTGGGTAAAAAAACACTTTTAATAGATTTAGATCCTCAAGGTAATGCAACTACAGGTCTTGGAATTAACAAGGGAGAAATAGCTTGTAGTATATATGATGTTTTGAGTGAAAAATGTGATATTAAAAAAGCTATTATAAAAACTAAATTTTCTAATTTATCTGTTTTACCAGCAACAATAAATTTAGCTGGTATTGATATTGAATTAGTAGAAAAAGCTTACGAAGATAATAATTTTAAAAAAAATGAACAATTAAAAAAAGCGTTGAGTGAAGTTGAAAATAAATATGATTATATAATTATTGATTGTCCACCTTCACTTGGACTTTTGACAACTAATGCATTAGTTAGTAGTAATTCAGTTATTATACCAGTACAATGTGAATTTTTTGCTTTGGAAGGTATTACTCAATTATTAAATACAATTATAATGACACAAACTAGATTAAATCCTAGTTTAAAAATAGAGGGTGTATTGCTTACATTATTGGACTCAAGAACAGTATTAGGTTTAGAAGTAGTAGAAGAAGTAAGAAAATTTTTCAAGGAGAAAGTATTTAATACTATAATTCCTAGATTAATAAGATTAGTTGAAGCACCTAGTCATGGAGAACCTATTATTGAATATGATCCATTAAGTAGAGCAGCTGAAGCATATTTAAATTTGGCTAAGGAGGTCATATTAAGAGATGGAGAGTAAAAGAAAAGCTTTAGGTAAAGGTTTAGAACAATTATTTAATAGTGAACCACTTAATTTTGATACTTTAAATAATTACGAAAAAGAAATAGTAGAAGTAGCAAGTAATAGTGGTGGTATTGTTGAACTTGATATTAATGAAATTAGGAGTAATCCTCATCAACCTCGTGAATTTTTTGATGAAGAAGCTTTAAATGAATTAGCAGAATCTATTAAAGAACATGGGTTATTAGAACCAATCATTGTTAAAAAAAGCATTAAAGGTTATGATTTAGTTGCAGGTGAAAGACGTACTAAAGCTGCAAAGATAGCAGGCTTAGAGAAAATACCAGCAATAATAAAAGATTTTACAGATCAACAAATGATGGAAATTGCTTTGATTGAAAATATTCAAAGAGAAGATTTATCTCCTATTGAAGAAGCAAGAGCTTACAAAAATTACATAGATTCTACAGGATATACTCAAGAAGAAGTTGCTAAAAAATTTGGAAAATCTAGAAGTTACATAACAAATTTATTAGGACTTTTATCACTTCCACAATATGTTCAAAAAGAAGTAATTAATGGTAGTATTAGTATGTCACATGCAAGAGTATTAAGTAAAATCGACGATATTGATATGGTACTTAATTTAGCACAAAAAGTTATTGAAGATGGTATTAGTGTAAGAGAACTTGAAACATTAAGTAGAGAAGAAGATGTTATAAAGAAAAATAAAATAGTTAGAACTGTTGTTTTAAATCCTAGATTTAAAATATATGAATCTGTACTTAGAGACACTATAGGTACTAAAGTACAAATATCAAAAAATAAAATATCTATTCCATTTGATTCTGATAAAGATTTAGAAAGAATATTAGAAATTTTAAATATTGATGTAGAAGGTGAATAATGGAAAATATATTTAAATTTATATGTTCTAAAGAAGTGATTGGTACTATTATAATTATTGTTTTAACATATATTGTATATAAAATATGTTATTCTATTATTGATAATGCTACTATTAAGGGAAAAGATGAATTAGTTAAAAAACGTAGAAAAACATTTTTATTATTAGTTAAGAATACTATAAAATATATTTTAATTATTTTAATGGTGCTTGCTTTGTTAAGTTTATATGGGTTTAATATAAATAGTTTGTTAGCCGGTTTGGGAATAGCAGGTGTAGTATTAGGTTTAGGATTACAAGATGCATTAAAAGATATATTTAGTGGTATAAGTATTATATTTGATGATTATTTTGTAGTTGGTGATATAGTAGATTATGAAGGATTTGTTGGTACTATTATTGAATTTGGTTTGAAAAGTACTAAGATTAGAAAATATACTGGAGAAGTTTTAATAGTTTCTAATAGGAGTATCAATAAGATTACAAATATTACAAAAGAAAAATCTACTGTTGATATAAAAATACCTACTGCTTATGAAGAAGATATTCTTAAGGTAGAAAAAGTTATTAATAATATTATTAGTAAAGTTAAAATGGATAATAAAGATATTTTAGATATTAATTATTTAGGTATAGAGAATTTTAATGATTCTAGTATTGATTATTTAATACGTTTTACTTGTAAGAGAGGTGCTCAATGGGATTTAAAAAGAGTAGTATTAAGAGAAATTAAACTCGCTTATGATAAGAATAATGTAAAAATACCTTATAATCAATTGGAGGTACATAATGGAGAAAAATTATAAACTTGGTGATAAAGTTGTTATGCAAAAAAAACATGCATGTCAAACTAATGAATGGATTATTACTAGAGTTGGCGTTGATGTAAAAATAAAATGTATACATTGTAATAGAGAGATTATGCTTGATAGATTAGATTTTGAAAAAAAATTAAGGAGAATAATCAATGAAGAAAATAAAGAAAATTAGAGATAAAGTAGTATTACATCCTATAATGTCTTTTGCTATATTGATACTTATTACTATTGGTATAAGTGGAGTATTGTATTTATTTGATATTACTGGTACTTATAGTTCGGTTAATGTAAAAACTACATCATTAGATACTAATATGGTTGCTGTAGAGAATTTATTTAGTTTACGAGGATTAAAATATATATTTAGTAATACGGTTTCTAACTTTGCATCTTTTACTCCACTAAGTATGTTATTAATTACATTACTTGGAATAGGTATAATGGATAAAACTGGTTTTTTAGATACTTTATTTTATGTTTTAACTCATAAATTAAGAAAAAATGTTGTAACGTTTATATTAACTTTTGTTTGTATTATATCTAGTATAGGTGGAGATTTATCATATATTGTTTTAATTCCATTGTCAGCATTGTTATTTAAATATGGTAAGAGGCATCCACAAGCTGGTGTAATTACTGCTTTTGCTGCTATTAGTTGTGGTATAGGTATAAATTTATTTATTAATTCAGTTGATTCATCTTTGTTAACTTATACACAAGATGCTGCAAATTTACTTAAGTCTGGTTATATAGTTAAAACTACTAGTTTCTTTATAATTATGCTAGTTGCTATTATAGTTTTATCATTTATAATTACTAATATTACTGAAAAGAATATTATACCTAGATTAGGTAAGTATGAAATAGAAGAAGATGAAGAAGAAAAATATGTTACAAAAAAAGAAAGAAAAGCTTTATATATTTCTTTAATTGTTGGTGCTATATATGTAATTATATTTGTTTATAATATTATACCTGGATTACCTTTTAGTGGAAATCTATTAGATTATACACAAAAATTATATATTGATAAATTATTTGGTTATAATTCTTTCTTTAATTCTGGATTTGTATTTGTTGTTACTATATTATTCTTTATTTTAGGATTAACCTATGGTATAGCAACTAAGAATATAAAAAATCAAAGAGATGTTTGTGATGATTTAAGTCATTCACTTGATAATATGGGAAGTGTTTTAGTATTAATATTTTTTGCTAGTGCATTTATATCTATATTAAAATATTCTAATATTGGAAGTTTATTTACATCTTGGTTGGCTAAATTGATTTCAACTACATCATTTACTGGTATACCACTTATATTATTAGTTTTTGTGGTTTCAATCATATCTACATTTTTATTACCATCAAGTGTGTATAGATGGGCAATATTGAGTCCAGTTGTAGTGCCTATTATGATGAATGCTGGTATTTCAGCAGAATTTGCACAAGTTATATTTAGAGCTGGAGAATCTGTTAGTTATTGTTTAACTCCAGTAATGGCTTACTTTGTTATTTATTTAGCATATATGCAGTTATATAATCAAGATAGAAAAGGTACAGGACTATTTAGTTCTTTAAAATATATGATACCTTATTCAGTTGGAACTTTCTTAATGTGGATAGTTATAATTATTATTTGGTATTTAGTTGCCATTCCATTAGGTATAGGTGTATTACCGGTTATGTAAAGAAGTATGTAAATTGCTTCTTTTTTTGTTACTTTTTAATAAAATAGTGATATATTAGTTCATACAAAAAGGAGTGATATAATGTTAAAATTAGTAGATGATATAATGGGTGTTAATTTTAGTAATAGTTATTTTAATTTGATTTTAGTTACTATTTTAACATTATTATTAAGAAAAGTTGTATTGTATTTTATACAAAAAATTGTAGTTAGAATAGATAATAATAAATTACAATTTAAGTTATTACAATTTTTGAAAGTTGTAGTTAATTTAAGTGAAGTTTTGGTATTATATTTATTATGGGAGAAGAATATAAAGAATATTGTAACTATTATTAGTTTAGTTTCTGCTGCTATAACATTGTCTTTAAAAGATTTTATATTTAATTTTTTTGCTAGTTTATATATTAAATTTAGTCAAGTATTTAAAGTTGAAGATAGAATAGAAATTAATGGGTATAAAGGTGATGTAGTTAATATTGGTGCTTTTTCATTTGAATTATTAGAAATAAGTGAAGAATATGGAAATCAAAGTACTGGTATTATTTTGACTTTACCTAGTTCTATAATATTTTCTTATCCTCTTAAAAATTTAAATAAAGGTTTTAAATATATTTGGAATGAAATGGATATATGCATTAAATTAGATAGTGATGTAGAAATGGCTAAAAGTGTTATTTATAAAATTATAAATAATATTGATATATTAAAAAAGATACCTACTAGTATGCAAAGAGAAATAAAAAATAATACTACATATAGAATGTATTTTAATAAATATTCTCCAATAATATATACTGATGTAAAAGATAAACATATTATTTTAGAATTAAGGTATTTAGTAGATCCTAAAAAAGCAAGAGTTGTTAATTCTATGATTTGGAATAATTTACTTGAAGAATATAGAAATGGAAATATAAATCTTGTAAATGAAGAATAACTTATTAAATAGTTTTTCTTTTTTTATGATAAAATTATTTTAGAAGGTGAGTTTATGAATTCTAAGTTAGATAATAAAATAGAAGTATTTTTACATGATAGAGATGATTATGTTAATATATTTAATAATGATAGAATATCAAGTGATTTGGATGATTATATTTTAAATGAAACAAAAACTATTGGATTAAAAGAACATATTATAATTGAAATTAAAAGTGAATTTGATATGAGTGATGATGAGAAGAATAAACTTAGAGATATGATAAAATTAAGTTTTTATGATGATATTATAGAGTTGAATGTTTTTGAAAAGAATTTACTTAAAAAGAATATTATATTTATGATTATTGGGGTATTATTTATTTTAATGTATTTTTTATTTAATGACTTTATAATTATAAATGAACTATTATTAATAATTGGATGGTTATTTGTTAGTGAATCTATATATG
>CAKORH010000042.1 GCA_934101235.1 uncultured Bacilli bacterium
GTATTTTTACTTCCAAAATTAACTGCTGCACCAGATGTTAAAATACCTGATGTATCTGGAAAAAGTATAGTAGATGCAGAAGAAATATTAGAGAAAAAAGGATTCAAAGTATTAGATGATACAAAGAATATTACTAGTAAAGACATAGAAGAAGGTAAAGTAGTAAAAACTAGTCCTCAAAGTGGTAAAACTGTTAAAAAAGGCTCTAATATAACACTTTATGTATCTTCTGGTGAAGGTGGGTATACATTAGAAGATTTAACTGGTAAAAATTATGTAGAACAAAAAGTATTATTAGAAAAAATGTATAAATTATATGTTGAAGTAATAGAAGATGATGTTGATATAAATAAATATGAAAAAGATACTATTATAAAAACTGAGCCAGAGGCAGGTACTTTATTAAAAGAAGGAGATACTATTAAGATACATATTCCTAATACAAGTATTTTATATCCTGATTTTACTAAAGGAGAATATTCATTAAAACAAATTGAAGAATTTGCAAAGAAATATAATATAACTTTAACTACTGAATATGTAGAAACTGCAGATTATTCAGTTGGTACAATATATGAACAAAATAAAAAAGCTGGTGCTATATTAAAAGAAGGCGATGAACTTATAATATATATTGCTAGCGAGCCAAGTGAAGAAACAGAAGAAACAACTGATATAACAGATTAGTAAGAGGGTTTATGGAAGGAAAAATTGTAAAAATAATAAGTAATTTATATACAGTTAGTAGTGATAACAAACTGTATGAATGTAGAGCGAGGGGTAAGATTAGATTTGATAAACTTACTCCTTTAGTTGGTGATAAAGTTATTTTCGATGAAAAAGATAAATATATTTTAGAAATATTACCACGTAAAAATAGTTTAGATAGACCAATGATATCAAATGTAGATAGTGCACTTATTATTACTAGTGTTAAGAAACCAGATTTATCTTTAAATTTATTAGATAAAGAGTTGGTAGTAACATTATCAAATAATATTGAGCCTATAATTGTATTTACTAAATTAGATTTGTTAAAAAAACAAGAAATGAAATATATTAAAACTATAATGAATTATTATAGAAAAATAGGAATTAAAGTTTGTACAAATAATGGTTTATTTAGATTAAAAAGATATATAAAAAATAAAACTTTAGTTTTAACGGGACAAACTGGAGCTGGTAAAAGTACTTTACTTAATAAATTAAATAAGAAACTTAATTTAGCTACTAACGAAATTAGTGAAGCATTAGGTAGAGGTAAACATACTACTAGACATGTAGAACTATTTAATTATAAATCATCATTCATAGCAGATACTCCTGGATTTTCATCATTAGATTTAAAAAATATGAGTAATGAAGAAATAAAAAATACATTTATAGAATTTAAAAATATAGAGTGTCCTTATAAAGATTGTAGTCATACTAATGAAAATGAATGTATGATAAAATCTTTAGTTAAAAATGGTAAAATTATGAAAAGTAGATATGATAATTATATAAAATTTGTAAAGGAGAATAAAAGATGAAAGTATCTGTTTCTTTTTTGAAAAGTAAATATAATTTAGAAACAACTATAAAAAAAATAAATGAAACTAATGCAGATTTTTTACATGTTGATGTTATGGATGGAAAGTTTGTACCTAATATTTCTTGTGTATATGAAAAAGTATCAGATACATTAAAAATGTCTAATAAATTATTAGATGTACATTTGATGGTTAGTGATCCAGAAGAATATATTTTAAAATATAAAAATTTAAATCCATATATGATAACTATTCATTATGAAATAGTTAAAGATATTAAAGAGTTAATAGATTTAATACATAGTTATGGAATTAAAGCAGGTATAAGTATTAAACCTAACACAAGTGTTATGGAAATAAAAGATATTTTAGATGATATTGATAATGTATTAGTAATGAGTGTAGAGCCAGGTAAAGGTGGGCAAAAATTTATAGAATCTAGTAAAGAAAAAATAGATTTATTATATTTATTAAAAAAAGATTATGATTTTTTAATTAGTGTTGATGGTGGTATTAATAATGATACTATGTCAAGAGTTAATAATGCAGATATAGTTATAAGTGGATCTTATATATGCATGAGTGATAATTATCAAGAAAATATAAATAAAATTAGAGGTAGATATGAATAATATTCCATCAAATTATAGACCATTAAGTCCATGGGAATATTTCTTATATAGTATATTATTTTCTATACCTGTTATAGGCTTTATATTATTAATATTATATTCTTTTGATAATAGTAATATTAATAGAAAGAATTTTGCTAGGAGTTATTTTTGTATATATATATTGATTATAATATTAATAATTATATATGCAATTATAATAAGTAATACTGGAATAGGAATAGAACCTAGAAATTATGTATAATAAAAAAGGCCTAGGCCTTTTTATTTTGTTAACATATTATATATTTCATCTAAATCTTTTATAGGTTCTTTGTTTTTATATACTGGAATTAAATGCATATGATAATGTTTTATTTCTTGGGCTGTTCCATAATTTACACATATTTTTAAACCTACTGCATTTAATTTTTTATATATTAAGTCTTTCATTAATTTAGAAGTTTCGTTTATATGACTTAGAGTTTCATTATTTAATTCAGTAAAGTCAGTGAAGTGTTTTTTAGGAATTATTAGTAGGTGTCCGTTAGATATGGGGTGTAAGTCCATAATAACAAATACATAATCATTTTCATATAATTTTCTACTTGGTATATCACCATTATTAATTTTACAAAATAAACAATCTTTCATTTTAATCACCAATAATAGTATATCAAAAATTAACAATTTTTACTAATATTTAATATAATTCCTATACTTGTTAAACTTACTAAAAGACTAGAACCTCCATATGAAAGAAAGGGTAATGTTACTCCAGTGACGGGTACTAAACCTATTACAACACGGGAATTTATCACTTTTAAAACTCTAAAGTCTAACAAGCCATTATAAAATGGTTATTTTTTTGTCAATTTTTACATTTTTATGTTGCGTAATTTGTGGTAATTGCTATATAATTTATATGTAAGGTAGGTTTTGTGTATGAGATTATCAATTACAAATAATAAAAATTCTTCTTCTTTCTATGTTATCAAATCTGTTACACTTGACGGTAAACGTACTTCTAAAGTCATTGAACGATTAGGAAACTATGAAGAAGTTAAAATTAAAGCAAATGGCGAAGACCCTATTGTTTGGGCAAAAAAATATATTGATACTTTAAACAAACAAGAAAAAGAAAATAACAACATTCTAAACATTCCCTTTTATAAAAATAAAATTTTAGAAAAAAATACTAAATATACATTCAACGCTGGTTATTTATTCTTACAAGATATTTATTACAGTTTAGGTTTAAATAATATTTGTAATGATATTACTAATAAACACCAATTTAAATTTGATTTAAATTCTGTTTTATCTCGTTTAATTTATTCTAGAATTATTTTTCCTTCTTCAAAATTAAAAACTCTTGAACTTTCTAATAATTTTATTGAACAAGCGAATTTTGATTATAATCATATTATGCGTTCTTTAGAAGTAATTTCCAAAGAAACTGATTTTATCCAAGCTGAATTATACAAAAATAGCAAAAAATATTCTAAACGTAACGATAAAATTTTATATTATGATTGTACTAATTATTATTTCGAAATAGAACAAGAAGATGGAATAAAACAATATGGTGTTTCAAAAGAAAATAGACCAAACCCTATTGTTCAAATGGGATTATTCTTAGATGGTGATGGCATACCACTTGCATTTAATATTAATCCTGGAAATACTAATGAACAAATAACATTACAACCATTGGAAAAACAAATTATTAATGATTTTAATAATGCTAGTTTTGTTGTTTGCACTGATGCAGGACTCGCTTCAAATGCAAATAGAAAATTTAATGATAAAGAAAACAGGAAATTCATTACAACACAATCTATTAAAAAACTTAAAGATTATTTAAAAGAATGGATGTTTGATAAAACCGGATGGCATATTCCAAGCATTCCTAATCCTATTGATTTATCTAATTTGGACAACGATGAAGAATTACAAGAAAAATTTAAAGATACTGTATTCTATAAAGAAAGATGGATTAATGAAAATGGATTAGAACAAAAAATAATAGTTACATATTCTTTAAAATACAAAAATTATCAAAAGAATATTAGAAACTCACAAATTGAAAGAGCACAAAAATTAATTAATTCTAATCCTAAATCAATTAGTAAACCAAGACAAAATGATTTCAAAAGATTTATAGAAAAAACTAATACAACAAAAGATGGTATAGTTGCAGAAGAAACATACTATAATTTAAATCAAGAAGCAATTAATAATGAATCTAAATACGATGGTTATTATGCAGTATGTACTAATTTAGAAGATACTGCAGAAGAAATTATCAAGATAAATAAAAACAGATGGGAAATAGAAGAAAGCTTTAGAATAATGAAATCCGAGTTTAAAGCGCGACCTGTATATTTATCAAGAGATGACAGAATAAAAGCACACTTTACAACTTGTTTTTTAGCATTAACAATATTTAGGTACTTAGAAAAGAAGATCAAATCAAAATATACAGTAACAGAAATAATAGAAGCGCTAAGAAACTATAATTTAAGAGAACTTAAAGGTTTTGGATATATTCCTGATTATGAATTAACTGATATAGTAGAAGATTTACAAAATATATTTAATATAAATACCAGCACAGAAATAAACGATTACAAAAAAATGCAAAAAATATGTAAACAAACAAAATAAGAAAAAAATTACGCATTTTTTAGATAAACAAAAAACTCCTTGATCCCTTATAAACAAAGGACTTAGGAGTTTTTATCATTTCAAAAGTGATAAATATGAGATAGTATATCAAAAATTAACAATTTTTACTAATATTTAATATAATTCCTATACTTGTTAAACTTACTAAAAGACTAGAACCTCCATATGAAAGAAAGGGTAATGTTACTCCAGTGACGGGTACTAAACCTATTACAACACATAAATTTAGTATAGTTTGAAATATTATTGTAAATGATAGACCAAAACATAAATATTTTCCAAATAAATCTTTGGTATTTAAACTTATTTTTATACATCTATAAAATATAAACATAAATAACATACTAACTATTAATATACCAATAAATCCTAATTCTTCACTAATAATTGAAAATATGAAATCAGTTTGTGGTTCGGGTAGGTAAAAATGTTTTTGTATGGAATTACCTAAACCTAAACCAAATAATCCTCCAGGACCTATAGCATATAAAGATTGAATTATTTGAAATCCACTACCTAATGGATCGCTCCATGGATTTAAAAATGATACTATTCTTGCCATTCTATATGGAGCAATAATTATTAATACTACTACACCTAATAAGCCTGTTATACCTATTTTAATAAAGAAAGATAATTTAACTTTAGATATGAATATCATTGCAATTAGTGATAATGTTATAACACAGGCAGTACCAAAATCTGGTTCTAACATTATTAGAATAAAAAATATTAATATAATAGATAGAATAGGTAGAACACCTTTTTTTATATTATACATTATAGAGTAGTTATTAGATAAATATTTACTAACAAATATTACTAATCCTATTTTAGCGGCTTCACTTGGTTGTATACCAAATCCGAATGCTCCAAACCAACTTCTACTACCATTTCTAATTACTCCTATACCAGGAATAAGTACTAATACCAATAATATAAAACATATTCCTATAATTAAATTAGCTTTTTTTTTATAAAAATTATAGTCTAATTTAGATAGAAAATACATTAAAAATATACCAATTATTAAAAATATACTTTGATTTTTTAAGTATTTAAATGCATCATTAAATTTATAAAGAGCCCATACATTACTAGAAGTATATATCATAATACAACCAAATATACTAAGTATAATTACTGATATTAATAATTTATAATCAATTCTCATAAAAAGAATCACCTATATAATTTTATAAATAATTATGTATTAATATAACAAAAATATATAAAAAAAGAAGTATTATAACCATACTCCATATATTATACCTAACATACCTAGCATAAATCCTGCTATCCAAAATAGTTTTACTATGTCAGTTTCACTCCAGCCTAATTGTTCAAAGTGATGATGTAGTGGGGCTCTTTTGAATACTCTTTTTTTGAATTTTCTTATTGCTATTATTTGTATTAAACTTGATAAGGTTTCTATAACAAATACGCCACCAATAATTGCTAAACTAACTTCATGTCTTGAAAGTATTGCAACCGTTGCTAATGCACCACCTAGTGCAAGAGAACCAGTATCACCCATAAATACTTTTGCTGGGTGAGTATTAAATACTAAGAAACCTAATATAGAACCAACTAATACAAAACAGAATA
Organism: uncultured Bacilli bacterium; assembly: GCA_934101235.1. Taxonomy (GTDB): domain Bacteria; phylum Bacillota_I; class Bacilli_A; order RF39; family UBA660; genus UMGS1124. The sequence continues at coordinate 6,443 of CAKORH010000042.1, forward strand.
TTGCGAGTTCTTGGTATCCTACTATCCAATATGAACCAAAACATATAACTCCATAAGATAAAAATGCCATTGTAGATAAACCTCCACATAAACCATCTAATCCATCAGTTATATTAACAGCATTTGTAGTACCAACCAGTAAGAATAATATGAATATTCCAAAAAAGAAACCTAATTGGAGTTTAAATCCAAATAAACTTATAGTTAAATCAGTTAAGCCTCCATTATATTTATATATAATATAAAATACAATTGCTATAATAAGTTGTAATATAAATTTTAATGTAGTAGATAAACCTTTATTATTATGATACTTTATTTTTAAATAATCATCTATAAAACCTAATATTGCATAGGCTAAGAATACAAAAACTATAATAATTAAATTATGATTAATGTTTATACTACCTCTAAGATATAAAAATATTAAACTTAATATAGTAGGGAGTATAAATAGTATTCCTCCTAGTGTTGGAGTACCTTCTTTTTTTATATGTCTTTCATTAATAAGTTTTGATGTACTTTGACCAATTTTATGTTTTCTTAGATATGGTATTGTAATTAATCCAGTAATTAAAGATAATACAAAACCTAACATTATTGCAAGTACAGTTTTTGCCAAAATTAACACATGTTCCACCTCTTATTAAATTATACACAAATTATTTAATTATTAAAACTTTTTAATTTAAAATGTACATTTATTTACAAAAAAAATATAGGATTTTATTCCTATATTAGTTTAGATAGTCTTCTTTTATATTATCTATATCATTATTTTCATTAACAATTTCTTCTTCATCTTCTATTTCTTCATAATCTTCAAAATCATCTTCTACACTTACTCTTACTTTTGTATCGCCAACTATTTCAACTCCTAATTCTTTATGTACTGATAATTTAATAGTATTATTTTCCACAGATACATCAGTAACTGAAGGTTGATTTAAAGAACGAACTATTATTTCACTTGTATTAGTTAGTTCACCATTTTCTTTTATTTTAACATTCATAGTATCTTGATAGTTAAATCTTTTTACTAATACATTAGTTTTAGTATTATTATCATATGAATACCAAATATTTATATCATATGTTCCGTTAACTAATACTTTACCTCCATTATTAATTCCATTAAAAGTATGATTTATTACCCAACAACCTAATACTGTATTTATATTATCTTCAGTTTCTACAGTATGTGTTAAATTTGAAGTTTTTTTACCTTTTCCAATAATTGCTTTTGTAACTATTTCTTTAAAATAAGCCATTATATCACTCCTCAAAGTATTTTATGCTTGTTTTAAAAAAAAATATACAAATTAA
>CAKORH010000043.1 GCA_934101235.1 uncultured Bacilli bacterium
AAATTGTAGAAAGTGAGGTAAGATTTTATGAATAATAGTCGTGAAATACTATCAATGAATTTAAAATATTATAGACAGAAATATAACTTATCTCAAGAAAAGTTTGCTGAGAAAGTTGGTAGCAATTTAGTTTATATAAATGAATTAGAAAATTGTAAAAGAAAGCCTACGATTGAAATGCTTGATAAGATAGCAGAAGGTATGAATAAAAACATTGATCGTAAATTAAAAATGACTGCATCTGAATTATTAAGATATGATAAAAATCACATCACTACTTTTATAAGAATAGATAGTCAAACAAAAAAGAAATAGTCAATAAAGATTATTTCTTTTTTTATAGTAATTCCTTTATAGCATTATCAAATTTAACTAAATTATTTTCTTTGTTATAGAAAGGTAGTCCCCATATAAAATAATCCTTGTTATCTACAAATTTAGTAACTGGTATAGAATTATTTTTTAATGATAATAAAAGATTTTCCTTCCATTTATCAGTTTGTAATAAGTGAGTTCCTTTCGGTTCAATAAAGATTTGATATTGTTTATCTTCAATTTTATTATCATTTTCCAAAATCAATAAGTAATCTGGTTCAAATCTTTCACCATCTTCAAAAGAGTATATTTTTAAAACCCTCTCATTACGAATTAAGTAAACATTATCATATTTATCTTCAAATTCTTTTATATAATCGTTAAAATATTTAACAAATTTCTTTTCTTCTGTTGTACCATAGTTATCATTATAAACATACCAATCTTTATTAGATAAATCTAATTTATATTCATCGTCGAGAACTTGGGCTTGTGAAATACCAACTGAATCTATATTAGGATTAGATATATTAATCACCTTATCTTTAAATATATCTCTAAAATTAACACTTTCAAATTCTTTAGTTCCACTATATACCTCATCCATAATCGTTATTTTGCTAATTAACTTATTAAAAACATAAACTAAGGCATCTTTAATATTTTTATTATTATATTGATCAAGATATTTTAAAACTATTTTAACTGATCCTAAATATGAATTAGAAGTTACAAATTCTTCAATAGATTCCAAATTTGGAAAATAACTTTTTAAAGAGTTAAATTTATATATTGGAAATTTTCTCAATGATGATAATACTAAGTTTTTATTATAATTATAAATATCCGAAATGCTAAATTCTTTTTTGTTCATATTTACATCAATGCTTCTATATTCTGATAAATCTTGAAATAAATTTTCAGTATATGTCTTACCAGTAAAAACACTATATTCATACAAATCTTGTCTTACACTTTCTGGCAAAGATTTTACATTATTTCTAGATTTCAATTCCTTTTTATTAAAAAACACAAGTCCATTAGTATAAAATTTTGTTTTTTTGAATCCATCTTTTAATATATATTTTACTTGTAAAACATTTTCTGGAATTAGACCAGTTTCCTTTAAAGCAGTTTTTAATTCAGAGATATATCGTGAATTAAATTGGCAATGATATAATAGCGTTTCACATATTCTCATCTCATTTGTAATATCATAATCAAATTTTCTTTTATACTTCTCATCATAACCATCTAATATAAATGGACAATATCTTGCACCACGACCAATTAATTGTGCTTCTTGAATAGTTTTATTACCAGGTTTACCATTTTTTGAATCTCTAGTTTCATATAATCTAACTATATCAAAAAGATTTAAAACGTCCCAACCTTCATCAAGTTTTTTTACCTCGAAAATTGCTCTATATTCATTATTCTTATCTTCTAATGAGTTTACAATTAATTGATAATTATCTGCTTCATCATCATCATTAACAGACAAGCATTTTTCTTTAGAAAAATCCTCTTTAAGCTCTTGAATCAAATTCATTAAACTTATGCTGTGTTCTTCAAAATATGAAAATGCATTAATTAATATTTCATTAGTCGTTGTTTCTTTAATCTTTATTAATTCCAATTCTGATAAATTTAAAATTGTATCAACAAAACATTGCATATTTACTTTACTATTTGTAATTGTGTCTGATTTAAATAAAATTACTGGCTTTATAAATATCTTATTATCTTGAAATAGTTTTAAACGATACTGACTAATTAAAATTGCCTGAATCATTCTTGTTTTTATATTAACATCAGATTGTAATGTTTCTATTTCTTTCGAATAACCATCTTCTCTAAACTTACTTAATGGATAATTAAAAATTATTTTATCTAAATATTTACTTTTTATATTAGGATTTTCTAAATCACAAGTAGCTGTAAATTCTAACATAACATTATTAACATTAGTATGAAAAATCATATTTACAGAGTGTTCCCAACTTTTCAATAATTCTAATTCTTCATTATTTACTTTTTTAGAAGTAGTATCTACATTTATATGATGCGCTTCATCTGAAATTAGAACAACTGGTGTATCAACAAAATCATCAATAGATATTTTATTTTCCCTAGAAAAATTTATATCAAGATGTAATCCTTGTACAGTATAAAAACATATATTAATATCATTTTTATCAACATTTTGAAAATTTGAAACCTCATTTATTTTAATATTTTTGCCATCAATATTAATCATTTTATTAAATAAATATTTAGATGATCCAGATGATAAAAAATTATCTTTTGTTTTTTTGATTATTGTCGTTGAATTTACAAAAAACAAGAAATTTCTATAACCCTTTTTATATAGATATAATATTAAACCTGCCATTATCAATGTTTTACCACTACCAGTAGCCATGTGAAATAATGTTTGACAAGGTTTTGCTACAATTTGTTCATTTTCGAAATAAGTAATAAAATTTTGAAAAGCTTCCTTTTGATAATCTCTAAGTGGTAAGTTATTATTTAAGTTACTAGGTATATATGACGGTAAATCTGCATAAGCATTAAATTGCTTAGAAGTTTCTATAGTTTGATATAAATACATAATTATACCTCCTCATAAAAGCTCTTATTAAACTTAATAACATTATCAGAATTTTTATTATTTTTATCTTCTATATCTGAATAATTTTCATAAAGCATATTTAAATCTAATATATCAATTAATATAGACTTTTTATCTTCAAAAGATAAACTATCAAATTCTTCCTTATTTTTAAGCAATTCACAAGGACTAGTATTATAATTAATATAAATTGAATTTGCTATACATTCATAAATTTTATTTAATTGGTTTTCATCAGAATTAGTAATTTTATCAATATAATTTTGATTTTCTTTTTTCAATTCACAATAAACGAATGAACCACCTTTTTCCCATTTAACATCTTTGGAAATACCATTTTGATCACCATTAATTACTTTAATTAATCTATTGATTACAAATTCATCGATATAATCCATTTGTTCAATACCTATATATTTTCTGTTCATTTTATGTGCAACTGCACATGTCGTTCCAGTACCTAAATGAAAATCCATAATTAAATCATTTTCATCTGTAGCCATATCCATTATTCTTTTTAAAAGTTCTTCTGGTTTTTGTCCACCTTTAAAATCTTTAATAATTTCAGTAAAATCTTCTTGTCCATCTGCATAGGCTCTTGGGTCGGCATAAACTTGCTTAATATCAGACCATACAGTTGATAATGGCACACCTTTGCTTTCATCTAAATATTGTTTAATCCATAGATTTTCACCGTTTTCATCTTTTCCTCTTAACCTGCGACGATAAACTCTACCATCATCATCTTGATATTTAAACCACTCATCAATATACTTTTTAGAATATGGAGTATAAACTCTATTTTGTTTTCTGTTTTGATAATTTTTAGCATAATGTAATATATAGTCATGAATGTTAACTGGTTTAGGTGTAGAAGCCCTTCCACCAGATGGAGATCCATAAGCCCAAATAATCTCTTCTACAAAATTATCTTTTCCAAATATTTCATCACAAAGAACTTTTAAATAATGAGATTGATTGACATCTATGTGGATAAAAATATTACCGTCGTTTGTTAAAAACTTTTTTGCAATTTCCAATCTATTTTTCATAAAAGTTAACCATGTTGAACGATTAAATCTATCATTATAATTAAAACTATCATTGCCAGTATTAAATGGTGGATCAATATATATCATATTTACTTTACCTTCATATCTTTTTAATAAAGAAGATAAAACTAATAAATTGTTTCCTTTAATAATTAAATTATCATCTTGATTAAAATGATTAATATCTTCACACTTACCAAAAGAATATCTCTTTGGATTTACAAAAACCTTAGGTTCTAGCAAACAATCAACTTCATCTGATGCTAAAGTTTTATTATAAAATAATTCATTTCTTTTTTCTTCATCTTTTGTTTGCCCACCAACTAAGATACAATCTTTATACGGAAAATCTATAATAATATCATCGGAATTAGAAATATAATTATTATTATCAGTTGCAAGTCCAATCTTATTTTTAAAACTTGTATAACTATTTGGTAAAAATTCTTTATTATTTAATATCCATCCAAATTGAACTTTATCAAATACATAATTATTATTTACTTTAACAAAAAAATTATCCCTTAATATATCATTAGAAAGTAATAATGATAATAATTTACTATCCATGTTTAATGCAGATTGATAAACCTTATTTTTTAACAATTCACCATCACTAGAAATATAATCTTTTTCATTCAACAAAACCATTGAAAGTTCTTTAAATAAGTTATTATTCATAACAACACCTCATATCAATTATAGCACAATATTTTTATATTTTTTTACTTAAATACTTAAATGAGTGTATAAAAAAGAAAAAAATAAAATTTTAATATTTTTTAGGAAAATATTCTTTACCTGCAATCCATAAATATTTATCAATATCTCTTAAATTATACTCATTTATATTGTAAAATTTTTTGAATCTAATTAATATATCTTTAAATTTAACATAATCTTTTAAATCATCTTTAGTAAACTTGGCAAATTTATCTTTGCTTTTAAAATACATTAACATACGATCTACAAAATAATCATATATAGGAAATTCAATATTATTATGATGACTACAATATTTAGACGCAAAAGAGTAAAATACTTTTTCTTTTCCACTAATTGTAACACGAGCAATATCATTAACTAATGATGGATCACCATCTTTTAATCTTTTATCAATTTTTAAATCATAAATATTTTTTGCTACTGGATAGATTAAAAATATATTTGTACTATAAAAATCGTTTAAACAACTGCATTTTATTAATATCTCATTTAAATCAGTATTGTATTTATAATCTTTGTGAAATAATTTATCTAAACTGCTTTCTTGCCATATATAATGATCTTCTAAATTGTCCCATTTAATTAAATACTCTTCAATTATTTTCTTATTTGGTCTTGGTATATTAATCATTATCATCACCTAAACTTTCAATTAATATCATTATTTGTTCTTTATTGACATCAAAATTTTCCAAAGTATATTGTAAGCAAATTAATTTTTCACTTAAACATAACTCATCTAAACTTTTATTATTAACAAAGTTTTTATATTTAGATTTAATGTCATTTTCAGTTAAGTTATTAGTAATTAAATAATTTAACATATTTTCAACACTTAAATTAGATAAGTCGTTCTTTAGATCTAAATTGTTTATATCCAAATAATATTTTAGATATATATCTTGATATATCGGATACATATTATTAAAGTAAATTTCCACATCATTTAATTTACAGAAATCAAACAATAGATTAATTAATGGAATAGCAACATCCTCATGTTTATATCCATGGACACCAGTACCTAAACTACACAACAATACTTTTTTATAACCTTTACTTTTAATTTCTTGTAATAAGTTATCATAGCAATTCATTAAAACATTTATTGGATCTGATTCCTCATAAAACTTAGGTGCTAATACATGAATAATATCCATTGATAATCTAAAACCAGAGGTAATCCTAACTTCACCATTTTTCATATATTCATGGTAAGTTTTTTTACAGTATTCTTCTAATTCATTTCCTGCTGCATTATAAATAGCCCCACAAATGCCACTACCATAAATCATATACTTATTAGCAGCATTTACTATTGCATCCATACCTTTTGAGTTAGAGATATAATCACCACAAGTAAAATACAAATTTCCCATTTTAATCACCATCTTTACTATTTGATTTTATAAATCCATAATAATATAATTTTTCATACCAATCTTTTGAATTATTTGCGAGTTCCATCAATTCATCATTACTCATATAAGATAAAATTACTTTTTCTATTTCGTCAAAATAATTCAATTCTTTAATTCTATCATAATAATAGTCATTAATAGCAGTATTCCTTATTGCCTTTTGTTGCGTTAAATTTTCTATATAAAATTTCATTGCTTTTTCTGGATGCTTTTTTAATTCATTAATATTAATTTTAAATGGTTTAAAATATTTAAAAATATCAACTAAATAATGAACTTCATTTGTACCAAGTAAAGAATACATTAGTTCTGAGTTATCCATCTTAGAATAAATTTCATGTGCTTTTTTTGTAAATTCATTACCATGAATTTCCCATTGCTTATTTAATTCTTTTTCTACAAAATCATTTTCTTTTCCAGAAGAATACTTATCTAAAAAAGTGCTTAACTCTTTATCCAAATCCAATATATCATCAACATTTTTACTAAATCCTCTTAAATCTTCTGGCTTAACCATTATATTTTTATCATGATATTCATTAAATTTTTTGGCGTATCTAAAATACCATAAAGTACGAAATATATTACCAAGAACTATACTAATTAAAATAAATGATAAAATTCCAACATAAATATTATATGTTTTTCCAATAATTATACCTACGATTATACCAAAAGGTATTCCATACAATTCTGAAAATTTATCAACCTTTAAATATTTAATTAATTTTTTCATAGAATCACCACCACTAAATTAATTATATCATACAATTTCATTTTTTCTTAAACGAGTGTATAAAAAAGATAAGATATTAATCTTATCAAGTTATTCTGAATAATATAATTCATAAAATTTATTTTTTAAATCTATTGGGTTTATTTTACTTATTCTATAACTTTCAATAATATATGGGAATATTTTTTCTATATCTTCAGTATTAAGTATTTTATAAGATAAACATAACGGCTCATAAGATTTTCTAGTAACAATATGCAATATATTATCCTGATTAGTAACATTTAAAATTCTTATATAAATTCCATAATTAGTTTTACAAAGAATAGCAAAATTTCTTTTATTTCTAAAAACAAGACCTTTATTAGTTTTATGTGTAGTTATATCTTCTGACAATGTTTTAATTTTAAAACTTAATATATTTAACAATTTTGCTCCAATATCTTCTTTAGGAGAGTTTATATAGTTATATAAATTTCGTACTATTTTTTTTACATATAATATATCTTCATTACTTTCAACTATCATACAATAACAAAGGCGGGCATTTTCATATCCTTTTTTAAATCCTAATTTATTATAGTTATCAAATTGTTTTGAATCTCTAGGAAATGTAACTAACAAATTATTTTGATTTATCTGAATTTCTAAAATTTTATTTGTATATTTATATGCTACATTTTTTATTAAGTAATTTCTTTTTATCTTATTATTAATACTTAATATTTCCTTATCTAATTTATCAAATAATGATATAGCAGTTTTTTTCTTATTAAAAATAAGATTTTCATAGGTATTAGTA
>CAKORH010000044.1 GCA_934101235.1 uncultured Bacilli bacterium
GTGCATCTGCTTTTAACTGTGGTACATGTACGAATGGTACTATGAAATGCTCATATTATAACGAGAATGGAGTCGCTGTAGAAACAGAAAGTGAAAAAGTATCATGCAGTTGTGATACTGATTAAAGTGAGGTAATTATATGAGAGAGGCAATCGGAGGAACATGGCTATTTGGATTGGTAATAACATTTATAGTGTTCTTTGCCTCTTTTTTAGCCGTTTCAATAAATTATTCCAAAGCATTTAACGTAAAAAACAATATTGTAGATTTAATAAGTAAATATGAAGGTAATAATTGTAATGCAAGAAAAAAAATAGGTTCATATTTAAAAGAAGTAGGATATTTAGTACCTGGTACATGTCCTGATGACGAAAAATATAATGGAGAACCAATTACTTATGTTGGCTTTGATTTAAAAGGAGATACGACAAATGGTGGTAAATCATATTATTGTATTTCAGCAGATACTGTAGATGAAGGTGTAGTATTAGATAAAAAATTTTATAGAGTTGTTGTTTTCTTTAAAATAGATTTACCACTTGTAGGAAATATTACGACATTTAGAATACGTGGTGAAACTGAATCTATTCCATTTGCAAAAGATCCAGTAACATCACCATCTGAAAATTATACATGCTAACTAGTTAGGAGAGTATTTATGAATGTTATAATAGCTAATAAAAAGAAACAGGAATTAAATAATTTAAAAATTGATATAATTAAATCTGTAGATGGAATTTATACAGTTGATGAACTAATTGGTATCTTTACTAATTTTTTCTTTAATAAAATGATTTTAGATATTTCATCAATAAAAGAATATGATAATTATACAAATTTAAAAAAATTATTTGAATCAGTTGATACAAATAAAGTTATTTTGTTGCTAGAAAATAATGAAATATGTAATAAAAAAGAATTTATTTCTGATCTAATTACATTAGGAGTATATAATTTTACAACAAATGTAAATGAAATAATGGAATTATATAATAATCCTAAATGTTATAACGATGTTAGTAATTTGCAAGTGCAAAAAAATGCTTATGACATTAATGCACAGATTGATGCTGATTTAAATATAAATCAAAAAGAAGATTTTACTTTTAAAGATTATATTTTACCTGGTGAATATGATGGTAATAAAAAAATTATAGGTATCGTAAATTTAACAGAGCATGCTGGAGCTACTACACTAGCAGTACAAATGGTAAAACAATTAAATATAAAATATAAAGCATTAGGTTTAGAAATGAATAAACAAGATTTTTTATTTTTTAACACTCCAATGTTATATTCATGTATGTCTAAAGAAGATGTTTTAAGAAAAATAAAAGATCATCAAGATACAGATGCAATTATAGTTGATTTAAATAATTATAATCCTAAAGAATTTTGTACAGATGTGTTATATTTAGTTGAACCTGGAACTATAAAAATAAATAAATTAATTAATAAAAATGGTAAGATATTTGAAGAATTAAGTGGAGAGAAAATAGTTTTAAATAGAACTAATATGGATTCAAATAATATAAGTGAGTTTGAAGTTGAAACTAATACAAAAATATTTATAACAATATCTAATTTTAGAGATAATATAGAAAGAGTTATTAGTGTAGATAGATTATTACATAAAATGGGATTTACGAAATGTTTAGATGAAGATATAAAAAAAGATAAAATATCTATAAAAAAATCATGGCTATTTAGCAAAAGAAAATAAAAAAATATTGACAATATTATATATATTATTTAAAATAAATATAGAAAGAAGAGGTATTTATATATGAATTTATTAAGTTTAGGAGCTGGAATCGATATTACTAGTGTTTGTGATAAAATGTCTAGTATAGTACAAATAGTAGGATATATTTTATTAATAATAAAAATCGCAATGCCACTAATAATAATTTTTTATGGTATATTAGACTTTGGTAAAGCAGTTATTGCAGAAAAAGAAGATGATATCAAAAAATATGCAAAAAGACTTTTATTTAGAGTAATAGCTGGTATAGCAATTTTCTTAATACCAAATATCATTTTATGGATATTTACATTAAATAAAGATTATGAAACAGCAAGAGAACAAGCTTCATTTGAAAAATGTGAAGAGTGTTTCTTAAAACCTTGGAGCTGCGACGTACAAGATTAAAAACAACTTTACTGTTGTTTTTTTTTATGATATAATTCATTTGTATAAAACTAAATATTTAGTAGTGAGGAAAATATAATATGAAAAAAAATAAAAAAATTAAGATATTATCTATTTTATTTTTATCATTATTTGCTTTTAAAACAATAGTTTTAGCTGATAACGATATTAATTGCAATAGTTATGGTAAAATTAAAGATGATTTACAAAATATATTTAATTTATTAAAAATTATTATTCCCTTATTAGTTATAGGATTAAGTATATATGATTTTATAAAAGCAGTAGCGGCTAAAGATGAAAAAGATACAAAAAAAGCTTTTCAGATATTTATAAAAAGATTAGGTTATGCAGTATTATTCTTCTTTTTGCCATTAATAATTAATTTATTATTAGAATTATTTGAAACTAATAGTACAGTATGTATAGAATAGAGGTGAACTATGGAACTATTTAGTTTAGCAGCCGGTAGTTGGTGGTATGAATTTTGGAATTCAATATGGTTATTAGTTTGCCAAGGAATATATATTTTTATTGGTGCTTTATATCAAGTATATGAAAGAGTAGCAAGTATTAATTTATTTAGTACTGAAATATTTGAAGAAATAACTGGTAGAATTTATATTGTTATGGGAATAGCAATGTTATTTATTTTTGCATATAATTTAATTTTGTTAATAATAAATCCAGAAGAAAAAAAAGGTACATCAAATATGACAAAAGTCATAAAAGAGACAATTATTTCACTAGTACTAGTAATATTATTACCAACAATTTTTAATTATTTATATGTTTTTCAATCACATGTTTTAGAATCTAATATAATTGGAAATATTATTTTAGGAAATGTAGGATCAACATCTGATAACTCTTCAAATTGTGATGCAAGTGATTATGATTGTTCATGTAATTTTAAAGGGTATGGTCTAGAAGAATATCATAATGATGTTGGATGGAAATTTTGGAAAAGTAGAACTACTAATCAGACAGAATTTATTACAGATGCTTGTAATTCTTACAAAAATGATAAAACACCAAGTCAAAGAGGGGCTTATGCTATTGCTCCAACAATTTTTTCTGCATTTTATAGACCAGCAAATTTTGATTTTACTGATTGTGTTAATTATTTACAAACAAAAGATACAAGTGTAATTAGTGATGATGAAGATAAAAAAATATGTGTAAATTATTTTTACGATGTAACAGCAAGTAAATACACAGGTAATATTATGCCATTTTATAAAGATACTTATTTAAAAGATATAATTTCAGACTCCGACAAAGACAGTATGGAATTCCATTGGATTATGGCTGTAATAGCTGGAGGATTAGCAGTTTATATGTTTTTATGTTATTCAATGGAAGTTGGAGTAAGAGTAGCAAAATTAGGATTTTTACAATTAATTTCTCCAATACCTGTAATGATGAGAATAATACCTGGTCAAAAAGAAAAAATATTTACAAAATGGTTAAATCATATGAAAACAACATATGTAGACGTTTTCATAAGAGTTTTGATAATAGATTTTGCACTTTTTGGAATTAGTTTGGTACCAGATGTAATAAATACATTATGGAAAAGTTCAATAAATGGAGATGGTAATTTCTTTGTAAAAGCTCTTGCTAGTGTATTTGTAATATTAGGTATATTAAAATTTGCACAAGATGCACCTGCACTATTTAAAGAATTCTTTGGTGATGCTGGATCATTTAAATTACGTAGTCCTGCTAAACAACTTTCAGAAAACAAACTTGCAATGGGTGGATTAGGAATGGCCGCAGGAGGTTTAATGGGAGCTGCAGGAAACTATTATAAATCTACACATAATGAAAATGGAGAAAAAATAAGTGGAGGTAAAGTGAAAGCACTTGCATCTGCTGCAGGAGGACTTGCTGGTGGAGCTAGACGTGGAGCTATTCACGGTACAAAAGCAAAAGATTGGCAAACTTATAAAAATGAAATGAATTTAGCTAAAGCCGAAACTGATTATGCAAGATATAAACGTGCTGAAAAAAATAGAGCAGGTTTAGAAGCAATTAATCATCAACTTGGCTTAGAAGGCGATGATAAAATTAAAAGAGCACCAATTATTAGCGGAATAGCTGGTAGTGTATTATCGGCACAAGATAGTGTTAGTAATTTTAAAGAATATGTTAAAGCAGACCATTCTGGAAACGTACAATCAGCTTCTGCTAGCGAATTGTTAGGAATAATAAATGCTAATAAAGATAGTTATAAATCAGCAAATATTAAAGCTGATGAAGCAAGAAGAGAAACAGCTAATCATAATTTAAGTGCAGGAGATCCTATTTCATTCTTAGATGGTAGAATATACACTCAAAATAAGGATGGTACATGGGTTTGTAACCAAGATCCATCTCAAACATTTAATGGATATGAAATGAAAGATAAAGTTATAAAAGAATATTATAAAAATGAAGAGAGAAAGGATTTTGCAGAAGAATATTCCAAAAATCCTCAAGCATTTAAAAATAATACCGATGCTATGTTAAAATCTTTAAGTGATAATATAGGCAATTTTGGGCAGAGTTTTACAGAAGATTTAATGGCTAAATTGAAAGATAATATTTCAGGTTCAATTTCAAGAGCTGTATCTAGCCCTGATGTACAAAGAGAATTATCTAATATTAAAATCAATAATATTGATGATTTATCAAAAACAATGAATGATTTAAGAGAAAAAGCCGTAGTACTTGAAAATAATGGTAGAAAATCAGATGCACAATATATGTGGCAAGCATTATATGATATAAATGATGGAATAGAAGACCAAGTGAAGAGAAAAGACAAAGAATATCGTTCTCTTGGTAGAAAAGATAAAAAATAGGAGGAATAAAAAGTGGATAATAATCAATATTTAATACCAGCGAACTCGAAGAAATCTATGTTGATTTTAGGTTTCTTCAATCCGACTGATTTAATTATATTTTTAACTGGCTTAGTAGTTACATTTATATTTTTAATAACAATAAAAGTTGACGGTGTTAAATCAGGTTTATTTGTAATAAGTCCTGGAATAATAGGAGCATTTTTAGTACTTCCTATTCCACAACATCATAATATAAGAACATTCTTTATAAATGTTTATACGTACTATACAAATAGAAGAACTTATTATTGGAAAGGTTGGTGTGTAAGACGTGGCGAAAAATAAAAATTCTAGTAAATATACAGAAGATTGGGTTCCAATTAAATCAATAAAAAATGGAATGATACAACTAGATAATAATTATTTAGTAACAGGTATTAAAATCGAACCAAAAAATATATTTATACTTGATTATCAAGAACAAAATAATATAATATTTAATTTAAGAAATTTTTATAATGTTATAGATTATGAATTTTGGCTAGTAGTTTGTGATAGACCAGTAGATATAAATATGTATTTGGCTCAATTGCAATTAATGTATGCAAACGTACAAAATCAACAAGTAAGAAAACTTATACAACAAGATATAAATAAAGGAGAAAGTTTTAGAGGTACAACAATTAATGCTGTTGATACTGAATACTATATATTATTTAGAGATAAAAAAACTGAAGTGTTACAAAAAAGAATACATACATTAATTGGAAATTTAGCAACATCAGGTTTAAATTCTAGACAAGTAAGTGACGATGATTTAAGAGTAATAATAGATAGTTTCTTTAATGGAAATGCAAAAACTGAATTTGGGACGGTGATGAGTAGTGTCTAACACATTTAAAAATGAAATTGCACCTAAAGGTATAGACTTTAAGTTAAATGATTTTGTAATTAGTGACAAATTTTGTACTATATTAACAATAATAAATTATCCTAAATTAATCGGTCCTGGTTTTTTATCTAATATTACTAATATGCCAGGCGTTAAAGTAGTTGTAAAACATATTCCAATTGAGTTTGCTACAATGAGCAAAATGATAAATAAAGAAATTGCTGATTTAAAAGATAGATATCAACATGAAAATGATAGAACAATGCAAGAAAGTATTAGACAAGATTATGAATCATTGGAGAGTTTTGTTAAAATGTTAGCAGCAACTCAATCAAAAATTTTCGATTTTCAAATGCATATTATGTTATCTGCAGATAATAAAGAAGAATTAGAAATTAAAAAAATGCAAACTAGAAATTATTTAGATGCTTTAGGAATGCGTGGAATACCAATGATGTTTGAACAAGAAAAAGTTTTAAAATCAATGATTCCAATTTTTCCTAAACAAGATATAGAAGATAGAGTTGGTATACCAATACCATCACCTACCATTGCTGCAATGTATCCATTTGTTTTTGATAGCATTAAAGATCCTGGAGGAGATTTTACAGCTCCAACTTTACTAGGAGTAGACTTTTCTGGCGGTGTTGTATTATTTAACCAATTTTTATACCAAACTAAAAAAGAATTTAATAGAAATAGTGCTAACTTAATTATATTGGGAACTACAGGTAGTGGTAAATCAACAGCAGCTAAATTAATGTTAAGAACACACATTAGAAATGGTTGTCAAATAATTTGTATTGATCCAGAAGGCGAATTAGAGGAAATGACTAAAACTTTTGGAGGAGATTTCATAGATTTAGGAAAAGGTGGAAAATTTGGAATTATAAATCCATTGGAAGTTATAGTAGATACAGATGATGATGAATTAAAACAAGGTTTAGGTTATACAGTTTTAACTAGAACATTGCAATCATTAAAAGCATTTTTAAAATATTATAGTCCTGATGTAGAAGAAGATGTTCTTGCAATGTTTAGTGAAGTAGTTCAAGATACTTATAAAAGATTTAATATAGACTTTAATACAGATTTTAGTAATTTTACATCTAATGATTATCCAACATTTGATGATGTATATAGTACAATTAAAGGAAGATTATTATCTATGCCTGAAGCAACACGTGAAAAAGATGTAATGGAACGTTTAGAATTAAAAATACGTCCTTTTGTAAAAGAATTGAGATATTATTTTAACGGACATACAACGTTAGCTCAAGATAGTGATTTTATGGTATTTAATATTCGCGAATTAATGAATAGCGAAGAAAGTATTAGAAACGCACTATTCTTTAATATATTAAAATATGCATGGGGATTATGTTTAGACCCTAGTGTAAATACAGTTTTAATGGTAGATGAAGCACATGTTTTATTAAGTGATAAAAATGAATTAGGTGCTGAATTTTTAGCACAAATGCAAAGACGTAGCAGAAAATATAATACTGGAACAATAATTATTACACAACAGCCTACTGACTTTGCAAGTGAAAAAATTATAACACATGGAAAAGCAATATTTGATAATGCTTCATATTACTTAGTAATGGGATTAAAAAAACAAGCGGTTGAAGACC
>CAKORH010000045.1 GCA_934101235.1 uncultured Bacilli bacterium
GACCAATTGAATCAAATAAATGCCAACTTATTGCTTCACCTTCACGGTCGGGGTCTGTTGCTAAATATATTTTATCACTTTTATTAGCTTCTTTTTTTAATTCAGTTATTATTTTCTTTTTACCACTAATTGGAATATATGTAGGAGTAAAATCATTTTCTACATCAACACCTAATCCAAATTTACCGCTAGTTGCTAAATCTCTTACATGACCTTTACTAGATAATACTTTATAGTTACTGCCTAAGTATTTTCCTATAGCTTTTGTCTTACTTGGAGATTCCACTATTACTAAGTTCATATAATCCCTCTTTCTCAATATATTTAATAATATACTTAAATAGTAAAAAAATCAATGATAAATTTCACTGATTAATTTATGTCTATAAATTTATATGTACCATCTGTTCTAGTAACACTTTTACTTAATTCTGCATCTATTATTAGATTTGTAATAGTCGCTGTATCATCATTTGCACTACTGCTTATGTTTTTATTGTATTGAAACTCAATTTCATATGGTGTATTTTTATATAAATTCATTTTATATGTTCCGCTATCAATACCACTTTTCGTCAGTTTTATAGAACCATTTATTATAACTATCAATTTATCCCAAGATTTTTCACTAGATACTTTCCAATTAAAAGACAAAGTACCAGCCTTTTTGGTAGTAAACTTTAATGTTGTACTTGCAGTAGTTCTATCTTTACCTTGATTATTAGATTTAAAATTATAGCCAGTTTCTGCATCATAAATATCTGTTATTGTACCACTGGCAGAGTCATCAAATTTTATAGTTATAGTAATATCTTTGTTTTCTATATCTGCACCGTTTATTACATTATTATCTACTAATTCTTTCAATTCTATAGATGTATCTGTACTCTTTATTTTTGATTTTAAATCTGCACAACTATTTATCGCATCTGCTCCACTATAAAAATATTGACTTAAATCTTCATAATCTTTTAAATCATCATCACAATTATTTAATTCTTCTAATAATACATTTACAGATTCTTTAATTATTCTTTCATTTTCTTTTGTTATTTTATTTTTTGCTTTGCCAAATGCACCAAAACCTTTAGTAGCAGTTATAGTTACTACCAAACTTAATATAACTATAACTGCTAGTATTTCAACTAATGTAAACCCTTTTTTATTCATTTTCTTCACCTTTTCTAGAATATATGCATCCACAATAATCTTGTCTATATAATCCGTATTTATTTGATAATTCTATAGATTTTTTATATCCATTTTCTTTTTTAAAATCACTTGGTAAATATTTAATATTATAAATTTTTTCTAAATCATAACCTATTTCATTTATTATATTACTAAGTTTATATGGACTTACAGTAAGTGTCGTTGCAAAATATTCAAAATTATTAATTTTACCTAATTTAGCTGTACAATCTAATCTTAGTCTATAACATTTATGGCATCTTATTCCTCTTTCAGGAACTTTCTCTAAACCGGTAGCCATTTCATGGAATACATTATTATCATAGTCACAATCTAAATAGTTAATGTTATAATGCTTAATTATTCTAATTTGTTCACTTTTTCTTTTTTCATACTCCTCATATGGTTCAATATTAGGATTATAATATAATATAGTTATATCAAAATAATTCATCAATCTTTCAATACATGTAGTTGAACATGGAGCACAACAAGAATGTAATAATAACTTTGGTTTATAATCTAATTTTTTTATAATCTTATTCATTTCATCATTATAATTCATAATTACTCCTCATACGGTATAAATACTAAATTTGATAATTTATTAGAATCTAAGTTTATAGTACCATACTTTCCATTAAGTGATGCAAATATAGAATTATATTTATTTAATACATTTACTGTTTTTGTATTACAAATTATAGTATTACTATCACTCATAACAATTTTAAATATATTATCACTTATTAATTCACCAGATTCATTATATTTAGGATAATATTCTATATAATTAATTTCATATACAATATTATCATTTAATCTATCATAATCTTTAATAAATTCTTTTAATATATCTCTTTTAGTATTATTTATTAATACTGGAATTCCATATATATTATAATTATTATTATTTATAATATCACCAGTATTTAATACAATTTTATCTTTTGTTTCATAGTAGAATAATGGCTTTTTTTCAGTAACTTTTATTTTTACTACATTACCAAACCATTTAGTTACTTTAACATCACTTATAAAATCTATCTTTTTTATATTATTTTTTATAGTCCATGATGAATATTTAAATATAGATGGATAATCTTTTAATTTTGATACTCTTAATATTTCTGCTTCACTAACTATATTATTACCAGTTATTTCAAAATGTTTTATCGGTCTATTTATTAGATAATAGCAAAAAAAACCTATTATATATATAAACAATAAAAACGCTAATGTTCTTTTAAAATTCAATCTCTTTTTAGTCTTTTTCCTACTCATATTATTCCTTACTTAACTTACTTAATATATTATATATTTTAGTACTACTATCTTTTATAACAAATTGTTCCATATTATTTTTTAAATTATTACTAAATTCCTCATTCAGACATTTATCAATACTAGTTCTTAATATATCTTTATTTAAATCTTTTTCTTCTATCATAATACATGCATCACTATTTTTTAGTGATAAAGCATTATAATATTGATGGTTATTTGCTACATAAGGACTAGGTATAATTATAGATGGAACTTTTAATGCTATTATTTCACTTAAACTACTTGCCCCTGCACGAGATACTATAACATCTATATCTTTTAAAAGTCCACTCATATTTTCTATAAATGGAACTATATGTACATTTCTAGAAAATTGATATTTACTAAATTCTTCAAAATAACTTTTACCAGTAACATAAATAACTTCATATTTTTTATTTTCTATGGATTTTAAATATTCTACCATCTTATTATTAATTACACTACTACCTAAACTACCACTTACTATTAAAACTACTTTATTTGTAGATTTTACACCAAACCTAGTTTTACTAATACGTTCTATATCTATTGCATTTTCACTACATGGATTACCAGTAAAATATACTTTATCAGGATATTTAAAATATTTTTCTGAATCCTTAAAACTTACCCCTATAGCATCAACATATTTGCTTAATAGTTTGTTAGATTTACCAGGTATACTATTTTGTTCATGTATAAATGTTTTAATATTTAATTTATGTGCAGCCATTATTACTGGATAAGTTACATAACCACCCACACCAACTACAACATCTGGTTTAAATCCCTTCATAATTTTAATGCATTCATTATAAGCTTTTTTTATTAAAAATATATTTTTAAAATTTCTTATCATATCTTTTTTAGATAGACCATATATCTCTAACGCTTTATAATTAATATTATGCTTAGGTATAATATCTTTCTCCATTCTATTATGAGTACCAATATATAAAAATTCACTACCTGGTTCTAACTCTTTTATTTTATTTATAATTGAAAGAGCTGGATATATATGTCCTCCAGTACCACCTGCTGTTACTATAACTTTCATATCATCACCTATAAAGATTATATAATATTTTTATATAATTTTTAACACTAAATTAAAAAAAGAATACTATTTGTATTCAATTTTTACATTACTTGATTCAATATTTGAACTTACAGTAATATTATCACTAGGATTAATATCATATATATAAGGTACATCAATTTTAAATATTTCATCTTTATCTTTTACATATAAAATAGAATATTTATTTTCTTTTAAAATATTATCAAAAATACTTTTATCTATTTCAATTATAATATTACTACTTTCTACTTCTATATTATAATCTGATAAATCAGTAAATATCTTATTATTAACTTCTGATATATCATATCCAGATATAATAACTTTACCATCTTCAAAAACATACTTTAAATCACTATTTAAACTAATTAAACCAATCTTTTTAACTAATTTTCTATCTTTTATATCTATATAATCACATGTATCAAAAACACATTTTAAAGTATCATTAAAATATATATTATATATTTTATTATCTACATTAAGATTTAATTTATATTTATTATAATTTACATCTTCACTATTACTAATAAATTCACCCATATTAATTATATTATCATTTAATATAGTATTTCCATAAATAACAATATTATCTAACCCACTTGAAATTTCATCAAAAGCTAAAACTGCACTTATTATCTTACCAGAATCTACTATTTGATTTTCAGTAGAATTATTATATTTAACTATTAATTTAAAATTATTAGTATCATTCTGTTTTAAAAATAAATTGTATGCAATAGTACTAGTAGACGTAGGAAAAATATTTGTATTAATTAACGTATCATTTAAATATAACTCATATGTTATATCATTTAATCTTTCAAATGTATTTTCCACATTATCTAACTTAATACTATAAAATATATCTTTATTACCAATATTCTTTATATTAAAAGTTTTTTCTATACTAGAACCTGGTATAAAATTATTATTCTCTTTTGTAACTAATTTCTCAGTACCATCACTATATTCAATTTTTAATATCTGACTAATAAAAGTCTTAGATTTACTATCTTTACCTATTATTTCACTTGATAAAAATCCATATGATATAAAAAACGTAGATACAACTATTAATAACACTCCAATACTAACTAATATAATTATATTTTTCTTCTTCATATAATACCCTCTATCTAATAATGATTATAACAAAAAAAAACACTTATTAAAAGTATATTTTTCTAATTAGACAAATTTTGTTGTAATTGTTTTAAAGCAGTTAAAAATGCTTCTTCTTTATCATAACTCATTAATTTTACTTTTAAATTTGAATTATTATTATCTAAATTACTACTATTATCTAAATTAATTTTCTTTACGCTTATTTCCTCTGTATCTGAAACATAATTTTCATCATAAGAAAAACTTTTATTTTTAGTATTATTTAATAATTCTTCATAACTTATTATTGCATTCTTTTCTTGTTCCTCTTCATAATCTGTTAATTTAACAGCACTAGGTTTATAATCTTTTTCTATCTTCTCTTTAATACTATTTAAATCATTAATATCACTTTCTTTATAATATGTACCCACAATATCATCCCTTTTTATTAGAAATGTTACATATATTAACCCTAACATTAATAAAAACGTAAACGTTAAAAATATATAATCACCCATACTTAATGTATATAAAAATCCAAATATATTTTCTATTATACTTTTCATTCTAACACTTCCTTGATGTATTTATTATATCAAAGATTAAAAAGAAATAGAATGATACTAAATTTAATTTACATAATTAATGTAAAAGACTATTTCAAAATTGAGAGTTAAAACATAGTCTATATTTTACTTACAATGTTATTATGTCTAAACTATAATTAAAATAATTTATCATTTACAATACTCAAATTTTGTTTTATACTTAATTTAGTAGAACATTCATTTATTTGAATGCCTACCGTTGTTTGGTGGCACACGTACTCGTGTGCTTTTGTTATGCAGTTAAACAAAACAATTAACACATTATGTACTAGTGCCAGTTAAATAAACCTTTACCCCCTGAATAGAAGAAGTATTAGTGTACTCAACATGATTAATATTAATAATCTTTCGAAGGCTTGATTACGCATACTATCACACCCCTTTACTACTTAAATAGTTTGAGGTAAGCACTAAAAAATGAATGTTCGAGTAGTTATAATACTCATATAATTTATTATTTCAAGCATTTCGACAAAACTAGATAAAAAAAGATATTTTATACAATATCTTTTTTGCTTATTCTTTATGTTCTATTAAATCACTACTTATATTTACACTGTTTATTGCATCAAATCTCTTAGTTATCTTTTCAGTTGTTGTATGAATATCTTTTACATCTTTACTTACCGTATCAATACTACGTGATAACTTATCCCATCTATCTTTATATCTATCAAATTCTATACCTAACTTATTTAATTCATTATGTATTACTTTAGCATATTTATCTCTTTCCATATTCTTTAATATCATACTTATTATTGTTAGAGTACTCATTAATGTTGTAGGACTAGTTATCCATACTTTAGATGCATAACTATATTTAACTAAATCAGGATGATATGCATTAATTTCCGCAAATATAGCTTCTGCTGGTAAAAACATAATTGCTTCACTACTAGTTACACCTGGTACTATATATTTTTCTTTAATTGCATCTATATGTTTCTTTACATCTGCTTTAAATAATTTAGTAGCAGCTTCACGTTCACCATTTGATAATGTTCTATCAGTCATTCTCCTATAATTTTCTAATGGAAACTTACTATCAATACATATTGTACCTAATGGTTCTGGTGCAAATAATATTGCATCTGATATATAACCGTTACCTAAACTATATTGTGTTTGATATATTTTATCATTCTTACCAAATACACTATCTAAAATATAATTTAAATTAGTTTCTCCAAATATACCTCTTGTTTTTTTATCTGTAAGAACTGATTGTAAACTTACTATTTCACCTGATAAACTATCTATTTTCTTTTGTGCTTCATCTATTTTTGATAATCTTTCTAAAATATTAGTAAATGTTTTATTAGTTTTCTCAAAATTAACATCTAATCTTTCATTTACTTTATCATTTATATTATTTAATCTATTAATAATTACTTCATTTAATTTATTAAAATCTTCATTAATAGTTCTAGAAAAATTAAATTTAAATTCACCTAATTCTTTAGTTAAATCTGTTTCTAATTTTCCTAATCTTTCTATAGTATCATTACTATTTTTATCATTTTTCTTTATTAAATTTATAATATTTAATATTATACTAATAATCAATAACCCTATAATAACATAATTCATTCTAATCCCTCTTTCTTATTTACATATTTACTAATAATAAAACATAATACTAATAATATACTAATATAAATTAAATTAACTGGATTTTTTATACTATTAAGTAAACTAGTACCTATAAATCCCCAAAATATTACTAAAAATACTTTTCCAATTAATAATGCATAAAAATACTTTTTTCTATCTATCCCACATAATCCAGCAGCTATATTAACCATAAATGCTGGCGTAAATGGTAATGCAATTATTAAACATAAGTTTTCAAATTTAATTTTCTTAATAGATTTAGTTATTCTTTTTAATTTTTTTCTATCTTTTCTATCTAAAAATCTATCAAATACTTTTTTCAATTTAGTACTAAATATACCATATGATATTAAACAACCTAATACAGTAAAAATATAACTAATTATAAAACCTACAAATGAACCTAATTTATAAAATAATATTGTAATAAATACACTTAAAGGAAGTATTGGTACCATAGATTCAATAAGTATTAAAAAACAAGATAATACATATCCC
>CAKORH010000046.1 GCA_934101235.1 uncultured Bacilli bacterium
CCCTAAGGGAGTCGAACCCCTAACCTTTAGATCCGTAGTCTAACGCTCTATCCAATTGAGCTAAGAGCGCACATATAAAATTACTTAAATAATATAGCATACTTTATAAAAAAAATAAACCCCTAAATTTTTTTATAAAAATATATTATTTAGATAGACAAATTATTACATTTTGTTTTATAATTTAATTAGGGTGATAATATGATGGTTGATAACATAAACAATATTATAATTAACTTAGACAATAATAAAACCATCATTGCCGATAATAAAATGTTTAGTAATCTTTATATATCAAATATTGATAATAATGGAGATGAAATACCATATGTAAACACAGAAACAAATTCATTAATATCAAACTTTTTTATGATAAAGTTAAAAAATAAAATAATAGAATATAATTTAACAAATAAACAATTAGAAGAAAATGCATTTAATTTAATTAAAAATGAAAAAAATATTAACAGTATAATAATAAACTTTAAAAATGGATATTCACAACCATTTATAATTAATTCTAATAATATATTTCATACTTTTAAACAAAAAAATGATTTATGCATAATACAAAGTGAGTATGATATAAAATATTATGAAAATTTATTCAATTAGAAAACAGCACTATGTGCTGTTTTTATATACTATAAATAAATTCATTAACAATATGATTAGAACTTTTTAAATTATTTTTCTTTATATATTTTATTATACTAGGTATTTTATAAATCTTATAATAGTAAACTTTATTTTCTTCAAGTATATCTTCTATTGCTTTCAAACATACTTCTTTTATATCAATAGATTTATATTTTAATTTAACTAAAGTTAATATCTTATCATCAACTTTTCTAACTAAAAAATCAAAAAATCTAAATTTCTTAAAATAATACTTATACCCAATTAATTTACCATAATATAATAATGTATCATAATAACCCATATAATAATTATTTTTAATATCATTATTATCAAATAATACAACTGGACCAGTATCTTTAGTAGGTATCAAATATGTTATATTAGTACCTTTCATATTATTATGTTTTGTTAAACCAAGTCCTTTAATCTTTATAGCAATTATATCTTTATAACCATTTTTTTCTAATAAAGTAATTGGCAAATTATTACTAACACCACCATCTAAATAATAAGAATTATCTATTATTTTATTCATTTTAAATACTGGCAAATAACTACTAGCCATTATATAATCACTTAATTTACCTTCTTCTATATCATCTATAGTTACTTCCATCTCTTTTAAATCTTTTAATCTAACTGTTACTAAACCATAATTTATATAACTGTTTCTAACTTTATCTTCATCTATATAATCATCTATAATTTTCTTATATATACTTATATCTAATCCTTTATTTTTAAATATCTTATTTACTTCACTAAATGTAAATTTTATATTTTCTTTTGATATTTTAAAATTTTTAAGTAACTCAACTAATTTATTGCTAACACCAATAATTTCACTATCAGCATCTAACCATAATTTTTTTGCTAATTTAATATCATCTTGTGCTATTAAAGCAGCATTTAATGCTCCAATACTTGTACCAACTGCCATGTTGAATTTAAATCCTAATTCTCTTAAAGCAACATATGCACCTATTTCATAAGAACCTTTAGCGCCACCGCCTTCTAAGGCTAAACCAATTTTATTGTTAGTATTCAGTTTTTTCATTAACGAATTCCTTATCAATTAATAATTCATGCATAAATTCTTCTTGGCTTTCAACAGCTAATTCTTCTATCCTATCAACACGGCATTTATTAGAAATAATTATAGATTCTACTTTTTTTACACATTCATCTAAATCATCATTAACAACAACATAGTTATACTTATTTATTTCGTTTATTTCATTATAAGCAGTTTTAAATCTATCAATAATTTGTTCTTTAGTTTCTGCTCCTCTTGCCAAAATTCTACGCTTAACTTCTTGCATAGATGGTGCTAAGATAAATACTAACAATGTTTCAGGATACTTTTCTTTTATAATTTTTGCTCCTTGAACATCAATCTCTAAAATTACATCTTTACCAGAATTTAATAAATCTATAACTTCCTTTTTAGAAGTACCATAATATTTTCCAGATTGAACAATAGCATATTCTAAAAAATCATCATTATTAATCTTTCTTTCAAATTCTTCTTGACTAACAAAATAATAGTCTACTCCATCTACTTCACCTTCTCTAGGTTTTCTTGATGTATATGAAGTAGATAAACATATATTATTATCAATACTTAATAACTTTTTAACAACAGTTCCTTTTCCAGCACATGTAGTACCACTAATAATTATTAATTCACCAGTTTTTTTAGTTTTTATCATCTATCTTTCTCCTTAATTTAAAATCATCATTTTCTTTCTTTTCAGATTTATTTATTCTATCATATACATTCATATATGCAATATATTTTTTATATTTATCTTTATCAAATTCTTTAAAAATATTTAAATCTACATTCTCTATACCTAATAATTTTAAATTATTTATAAATCCTCTCTCTGCTCTATTATATATATCTAAACTTCCATTTATTTCTTTTTCAGTTTTAGATAAATCAGATAATATATTTTTCAATATATCTAACATATTATAATATTTATATAATACATTATCTAAATTATTAACATTTTCATTTGTCATATTAAATATAGAATTAAGTTTATAATTTATAAAACTATTTATTTCTTTATAAACACATCCTTGATAATATAACATCTGTTTATATATTTCTTCAGATTTTTTTAATGAATTTTTCTTTTTATAATTATTATATTCTTCTTTTAACTTTATTATTTTATTTATATAATTACTAGGATAGCTAATTTCTCTTAATTTTTCTAAATTTTCATTAGAAGAAACTACACCTGTTTCCAAATCATTTTTTAAAATTAAATAACCATCTATTATATAATTATCATAAATATATTTAATATTATTAATTTTTAATAATATTTCTTCTTTTATTTCATTTATTTTTTTTATTAATATATTTAAATCATCAATATTATTAACTGAATTTATTTCAATATTTATACCATTTTTTTTAATTTCATTAATATAAGACGGAATCTTAAATGTTTTTCCATAATCATAAAAACCATTATTATTATAAATTTTTGTTAATTCTATTAATTTATCTACACTATTATCATCTAATTTTTTCAAAAATGAAAATCTACTATCAACACTTTCAGATTCTTTTTTAATATTATCATAATTACTTTCTTTAATACTATCAACTATTTGTAATTCTCTATTCCTGATATCAAAATCATTATATAAAATTTTATAGTCTTCACTACCAATCTCAACAGTATTTAATCTCTCTAATAATGATTTAATATCATTTTTTATATCACTAGAAATTTCATTTTTTACTTCATACTTTCCCATAAGTCCTCCTATATATTTTTAGTTTTTACTAATATATAATCCGATAATCTCTTTAATTTATCAAATATAAACATACTACATATAAATAATACAATAAATATTAAAATAGTATCTTGATTTATATAACTTATATTAAAGAAACTATATTGAAATATTGAACAATAACCAAAACCTAATAATAAAAATATCATTAATACTGCTCTTAAAATATTATATGGTTTACAAATACTATTTAAAAATATAAATCCAGTAGTTGCCGTTAAGAATACAGTCAACGTACTACATAAATCAGCATCTAAATTAAATTGTCTTTCAAATAATGCAATTATAATAACATTAAATACTACTGTTAAACTACTAGGTATACTTCTTAAAAAGATCTTAACTAAAAAGTTACCCTTAACTAATTCATTATTACTTTCTAACGCTAATATAAATGATGGTATACCAATAGTAAACATAGTAATTAAAGTTAAATGTATAGGTATAAAGAAATATTCAGTACTTAAATATACTGCAGCAAGAATTAAAATTATTGTAAAAATTGTTTTACTTAATAATAAAGAACTACTTCTTTCAATATTATTAATGCTTCTTCTACCTTCTTTTAATATTTTAGGTAAATTATCTATCTTAGAATCTAACAATACAAATTGACTAACATTTTTAGCAGCTTCACTTCCACTTGCCATTGCTATACTACAATCTGCTTCTTTTAAAGCAAGACAATCATTTACTCCATCTCCAGTCATAGCAACAAAATGTCCTTGTTTTTTTAATGCACATATAATCTTTTTCTTTTGTTCAGGTTTTACTCTTCCTAAAATATTATATTCTTTTATTACTTCTTCTATATCTTCATCTTCTACTTTAGAAAAATCTATACTTCTTATATCTTCTATTCCAGCACGACTAGCAATTTTAGCAACTGTCTTATCATTATCACCACTTATAATTTTTATATCTACTCCCTGTTCTTTAAAATATTCTAAAGTTTCACGAGCATTTAATTTTATTTTATCTTGTATTAAAATTATAGCCTCTAAATTACACTTACTCACATTACCAAACTTATTTTTACTACTAACAAGTACTAACACTCTATAATCATCTTGATACTTTTCTATTTCATCATATTTTTTATTTAATAAGTTTTCCGGACTTCCTAAATAATAATTAATATTTTTAAATTTAACTCCACTATATTTTCTACTACTTGAAAAACTAATAATATCAGAATATTCCATATCTTCACTAATAGAAACATAATTAGTTAATGCCTTAAAGGTTAAACTATTATCATCCATTGCATTTATATAATTTCCAAGTATCTTCTTAATATTATCAACACTTTTATTTTTATATGGAATTATATCTTTTACTTCCATTTCTCCTTCGGTTATAGTACCAGTCTTATCTAAACATATAACATCTACTCTAGCTAAATTTTCTATAGAATATAATTCTTGTACTAAAACATTATATCTTCTTAATCTAATAACACTAACTGCCATAGCAGAACTAGTAAGTAAAACTAATCCCTCAGGTATCATACCTATTACAGCACTTACAGTACTCATAATACTACTAGGTACATCAAAATGACTTATATATAATTGATTTATCATAAATAATACACCAACAGGTATTAAACAAAAACTAAGTATTTTTAACATCTTATCAAATGAATTATAAATAATAGAATTTATATCTTTAACATACTTAGCTTCATTACTTATCTTAGATATATAATTATCTTTACCAATATGTAATACCTTAACATAACATTTACCACTAACAATAAATGATCCACTTAAAATAGTATCTCCACGTTTTTTAACTATAACTTTCTCTTCCCCAGTAATAAAAGATTCATTAACTTCTACATTACCATCTAATATTTTAGAATCAGTAACTACTTGATTACCAATATTATATACACAAACATCATCAAGTACTAACTCTTCTCTACTAACATTTACATTACTACCATCTCTAATAACTGTAATCTTAGTATCAGCAATAACATTTAATTTATCAATTGTTTTCTTAGCCAATACTTCTTCAACAATGCTTATAATAGTATTAGTAAATATTACTCCAACAAATAAACAATTCTTCAAACTATATAATAAACGCCCACTTAATAATCCAATTATAATAACTAAACTACCAAGTAATATATTTAAAAAATTAAAATAAGTAAATGTATGCTCTCTAACTATTTGTTTAATACTTTTAGTTTTTGGTTCATCAATATAATTAACTTGTTTATTATTTATTCTTTCATTAACTTCTTGACTTGTTAATCCAACAATTTCATTTTTCTTCATATTCATCATCTCTATTATAATTCTAACATAAAAAAACGAGTAAAACACTCATTTTTTATACATTAAACATAAATATAGACAACACTAAAAATTAAACATAATCCATTCTGGTTTAAATATTAATAATAATCCCATAATAATCATTAATATACCACCTATAAAATTAACATATTTATTATACTTAGTACTTATACCAGTAGATTTTAATGTAAATAATGCTATCAAAAATATTACTAAATCATCTACTAAATAAAAGAATATATACAAAAGTAATAATAATATTTTTTGTACACCAACTATATTATTTATACTTAATAATTCTATAAATATAGTAGGAAAACCTAAAGAACATGCAAGTTCTACTAAATTTACACTAGCAGCCAAAATAATAGTACCAAATACACCTAAAATAAAACTTTTTTTAGACATTATATTATTAATTCTACTAATAATATTTTTTCTCTTTTTCTTATCTACTACATGGCACCCAGTATCTTTCCTAGTTTTATACCAAGTATACAAGTTATAAATACCAAGTATTATAGCAACTAAAGCAATTAAATCTCTAATTACATTAACCATAGCAAAATCAATAACAACACTTATACCTAGCATACTCAAAAAATAAATAAAACCACTAGTTAGTATAAATGTAAGTCCAATAGCAAACATCTTTTTTCTATCATTTACACTTAAACACATATTTATTAATAGTAACAATATCCACATAGCACAAGGATTAAATCCATCAATCAAACCAAGAATAACTGCTATTAAAGATAAACTAGCCTTCTTAGCATCCACTTTACCCAATATTGGAATAGTTTTTTCTATTTTTTCATCTTTTGTATTATTATCATTAAGATATTTATCTATAATTTGTTCTATATCATCACTAGTTCCATCTCCATAACCAAGTATATATTCATCACCAATTACAGTAAATGGAACTCCATTATTTTTAATATTAAATAACGATTTAACACTCATCATCATAGTATTATTATCTTTATTTTTTGCAACTTCAAATTTATAAACATTAACTTTATCTTTATATTTTTCTTGAAAATCACTTTCTAAATATTTAATTTCTTCATGACAATGAGGACAAGAATAACTATAAAACAAATATAAATTAACTTTATCTTCTTCTTTTTTTACACCAACAACACTAGAAGTGACATCATCATAATCACTATTTAATCCAAAAACATTAATTGGTACAAAAAAAAGTAATGTAAATAAACATATTAACATTTTTTTCATAAAATACCCTCTACTTCATTTAATATTTCTTTTTTACTTTTTTCTCCTATTATTCTTTTAATTTCATGAGTATCATCTTCTATTATAACAACTGGTAAAATATCGCCTACATTATACTTTTCTATATCACTTTCATCCAAATCATAGTCATAGCTAATATATTGATGATTAGGATACATATTTTCAATCTCATTCCATATACTTTTAGATATTAAACAACCAGGAC
>CAKORH010000047.1 GCA_934101235.1 uncultured Bacilli bacterium
CATTAGAATTTTTATTATAAAATATATAATCTATTATTTCTTTTAATCTTACAAACATAGGATGATTTTTATCTTCATTCATAATTAAACTATTATAAACTTCAGTATAATACCATTTTTGAGATTCAAAACCTCTTTTAAATGAAGAAAAAACACTTTCTCCATTTAGTTCATATAATATTCTTAAATCTTCTAAATTACTTATTTTATCTGCACAAATTACTGCTTTATGTCTTAAATCTAATGTTTTTGTTTTTTCTATTGTATGTTCTTTTCTTTCTTCCCAAGATAAACTCTTATCTTCTTCACTAGCACCCCATACTAAAGATGCAATGTCTTCCCCAAACATTTCTTTTATGTTTTCTATTTCATATTTAGTATCTTCTACAACATCGTGCAAATATCCAGCAGATATCACATTTTGATCAAAATCATATTCTTTTAAAATATTTGCAACATTTATAGGATGAATTACCATGGGTTTATCTTTATCGCTTTTTCTAACTTGACCCTTATGAGCTTTTATAGCAAATTTTCTAGCTTTTAATTCTATCTTCACCAATATACACCTCATAAAAATTATAACAATCATATAATGAATATTCAATTAAAAAAACATAGTATAAAACTATATTAATTTATTAATAATTGCTGTCCAATAGTTAAATTATTACTAGTTAAATTGTTAATTTCTTTTAACTTATCAACACTAATATTATTATCTTTAGCAATACTCCATAGTGTATCTCCACTCTTAACTACATATGTACTAGATAAATTACCAGGTATTTTTATCATTTGTCCAACATTTAACATATTATTTGGTAAATTATTTAATTCTTTTATTTTACTAACTGTAGTATCAAATTTATTAGCAATACTATATAATGTATCTCCATTCTTTACTGTATAATAATCATAATCTTCACTAGTTATATTATCAGTTGTATCAATAAGATTTAACGTCTGTCCTATACTTAAATTATTACTAGTTAAATTGTTAATTTCTTTTAATTTATCAACACTGATATTATATTTACTAGCAATAGAATATAATGTATCTCCACGTTTAACAGTATAAGTATTAACTGTATTTTCTTTACTAGTACCAGGTAATTTTAATACTTGCCCACTAGATAATATATTACTTGT
Organism: uncultured Bacilli bacterium; assembly: GCA_934101235.1. GTDB lineage: Bacteria > Bacillota_I > Bacilli_A > RF39 > UBA660 > UMGS1124. Next base: position 1,153 of record CAKORH010000047.1, read on the forward strand.
AAGATTATTAACTTTTTTAAGTTCTTCTACACTTGTACCATACTTATTTGCTATACTCCATAATGAATCTCCTTTTTTACAGTATATGTATTAGGTTCTTCTATATTTATACCAGGTATTTTAATAACTTGTCCAATTGTTAGATTATTATTTGTTAAATTATTAACACTTTTTATATCATCAACACTTACATTATATTTTTTAGCAATACTATATAACGTATCTCCATTCTTAACTACATATGTACTAGAATATAAATTATCGTTACTTCCATTGTTATCATTATTATTTTTTAATTTTAACTTTTGTCCTATACTTAAATTATTACTAGTCAAATTATTTAACTTTTTCAAGTCACTTACAGTTATTCCATTATTGTTAGCAATACTCCATAATGAATCTCCTTTTTTAACAATATAATATCCATCATTATTAACAGATATACCTTTATAATCTAAAACAGCATCAACAACAGCATCTACATATTTTTTATAATTTTGTTTTATTCTATCAGCATCATTTTTATTATCTAAAAATCCATATTCAACAATAACTGTTTCAGCATTTGGAGTATTTCTTATCATATAATAGTAATCTTTAGAAGTATCACTTGGCAAACGTCTTTGATAATATTTTCTTATAGTCTGTCCGCTTTCAGATAATCCATTAAGTATTTTACTAGCCAATTTATCATTATTTCTAAGTGCATAAATTACTTCAGCACCTTCGCCACCTGGTGATGGTCATTGTGTAGTTAATTGAAATTTATCTTGCAAAAATTATAAATCGACAAATTATTTATAATTTTTATAATATACTACTATTGCAAGCAACATTCAAATATTCTAGTTTGACTGTTAACCTAGAATATTTAAAAACAGTCTTTAGCTTGCTTTTTTATTACATAAGTATTGACTAAATATATTTAACGATTCATTAAGATTAACTGCGTTTTTCAAATTATAATCACTCAATACATAAGATATAAATTCAAGTTTATCCATCCTCTTCGGGATTATATTATTAAAAATCTCTTTAGTAATATTAGAAGTATTAGAACTAGAAAAATTTATCTTATGTTTTTTTATTATTTTTTCACTTATCCCAGCTATAATCCATGATTCAATTTCATATACGGAAATAAATACTTTATCATCATCTAAATTACTATATATTAAAAGTATTTTATTTCTTTTGTCTAATTTACCATCTTGATCTGCAATAAATATATAATCCCAATTAGGTACTTTTTTTATAGTAGCAATATATTTCTTAATTTTTTTATCTTCTTTGTTTGCATACTCTACTATAGTATATCTATTACAAATTTTTAATAAAACATCATTAAAAACTTCTTTTACAAATAAACTATCTGTAGAGCCTTCTACAAAAATATGTAATTCTTCTATCATCTTAAAATACCATCCACAAATAAATCTTCAATACCCAAATCATTTTCCAAAAATTTTTTTATTCTAGTATCTTCTAATGGTTTTGAAGTTTCTGAAATTCCATTATTATCTCTTGAAACCAAAATCACATCTTCTAAATTAGCTTCCTTAATAATAAATGGATTGTGTGTAGTTACAAATATTTGTTTCTTTTTAGATACGTCAGATAAAATATTAACAAGTATACTTAATAGTTTTGGATGTATATTTCTTTCCGGCTCTTCTAATACTATAATATCATTATCATCTTGAAAATATAAAGCAACAATAACAGCTAAAATATTTACTGTACCATCTGATAACATATAAGAAGGAAATTCTTTTTTGTTATAGCTTTCTTTTACTTTAAAAAATACTGATTTATTAACATTATTTTCAATTTTTATATCATCAATAAAAGGTAATATCATCTTTATCAATTTATTTAACTTTTCTTTTTTAGATTTGTTTTTTAACAATTGTTGGATAATATTAACAAGATTTGAACCATTTTCCTCCAATTCACTTCTCGCAACTATACTAGAAGGTGATTTTAATAAATTGACATCAAAATTATATATTTTTATTTTACTATCATATCGATAAAAGATTCCAAATGCAGTAAAAAAATTATATAATAAATTTCCACCTCTTTTAATAAAACGTTCGATATAATGTAATGGTAAAAATTCAGCATTATTATTTTTTTTATTAAAATTATCAATTATTTTGCCATTTGAATCTTTGTTAACATTTAAAATAAAGTCATCAACAGAATAAACCTTACCTTTATCCTCTTTTAATTGTTCAAACTTTATTTCTATTTTTTCATTACTAACTTTGTAGCCTTCACCTTTTTCGTTAGGTTTTATTTTTATTGTATATTTTAACAAATTTGGCAAATATAAATTTTTTTCTGAAGGAAAAATTTCAAATATTGATTTTTCTTCTGCTTCCAAATCAATTTCAAAATATAATAATATACTAGAATTTTTTCTACTATTAGAATTAAATAAATATTTTATTCCACCTTGTAAAAGAATAGCATCCTCTAATCCATAATATATTATATCATTAAAAAATTTTAATATATTTATATAATTAGATTTTCCAGATGCATTTCCACCTATTATAAAATTTAGATTATTAAGATCAACATCAGTTTTTTTATAACTTTTAAAATTTTCAGCTTTAATTTTTTTTATTTTCATACTATCACTTCCTCCTACAATAATTCTAAATATTTCTTTAACATTTCTATTTCTAATTTAGCAACTAACTTAACAAAATCAGTATAGTCACCAGTTGTATGTGCCTTATCTAGTGCTTCATAGTATTTTAATCTTGATTCCTTTTTAATAATTACGGGATTATATCCATTGTTCATTAAAACTAAATTCATAAGTAATCTGGATGTTCTTCCATTACCATCTACAAATGGGTGTATTTTAACTAACTCACCATGTAATAATGCTGCTTGAATTATTGGATGATATTCACTCCAAGTATTATAAGTTAATATTAACTTTTCCATTAATTCAGGAAGTTTTAAATAATCTGGTGGAACGTGCGTTGCACCTTTAATAGTTACATTTTCTTTTCTATATCTTCCAGCATTTTCATTATCAATATCTTTTAAAATTAATTGGTGAATGTTTTTTATATTCCATTCACTAATTGGTTCATTATCTTTAACTAAATCATCTAAAAATAAAATCGCTTTTTCATGGTTAATTGCTTCTAAATGTTCTTTAATAGATTTTCCACCAACAGTTATTCCTTCTAAAACAACTTGTGTTTCTCTTAATGTTAAGGTATTACCTTCAATTCCATTACTATTGTAAGTCCACTCTAAGTTAATAGATTCTCTTAATGAGTTCAAAGTTTCTTTAGGTATTGGTCTTTTACTGTCTAATTCTTTTTTTAAGCTATCTACTTCATCAAAATAATTATCATCTAAATCAATAATAAAATTATTATCATCTGGTTTTATTATTCTTTTATCAACAGGTTTGTCAGCATCAATAGGAATATTCCAACTATTTCCAACTTTAACAGCACTTTCAATTCTACCATCTTGCAGTAATTGTCTTATTCTTCTTTCACTAATGTTCCATTTTTCAACAGCTTCTTTTGTAGTCATATATTCCATATTTTTCACCTCTATTGAGATTATACCGAAATCGGTATGATTTGTCAATGTGTTTATTCCGTTCTCGGCATAATAATTCATAAATCATCGCCAATATATTGAGATTTTTTGCTTCTCGCCAAGTTGACTCGAAGTTATTAAAATAAAGCTCAATTAATTGCCTATATTTTCATAACATGTTAAAATATATAACTAAATTATGGAGGTATTTATTATGTATTTTCTTTTAAACAGTAACATTTTTGATATGCTAATTTCAATATTCTTAATTATTAATACAATAACAACAATAATCGCATCTTTTTTTGAATTTGAGAAAGACATCAAAATCACTAAAAATGATAATAAACTGACTAAATTAGAATGGTTTAAATTAATTGTCAATATTATATATATTATTATCTTTGCAGTCATTTTTATTATTGTTGCAAATAAATATAAAATAACATCTTGTATTACTTTACTATATTACTTAAATTTTGTTTGGACATCATTAAAACTCGCAAAAAAGAATCTCATAGATTTAACTACTGAAAATAAAATGTCATATATTCAAACTACAATTTTATTTACTATTTTCTTTTCGAATAAAGAGACCAATATTTATATAAATAGTTTTTCTATGATTCCACATACTGCAAAGGAATATTTATTAATATTCTTCCTTATTTTTAAATTAATATTTTTTATATATTGCATAATAATTAATTTTTCTATATTTATTTCTAATTTAAGCATTATATTTAAAAAACAATTAAAATCTATCAAGAAAATATTAATAGAAATCGAAAATAAATATTTTGAACTAAAATTATATAACTTTTATTTTTCAAGAAATAACAATAACAAAATCTTTTTTATTATAGATATTATCATTTATATACTATCTTGCCCATTTATAATGATATTATATTTTATATTTGCACTAGTTATCTTATTTATAAAGTTTTTAATTAGAAAAATACTAGCATTATATACAAAAACAATTAATTATTTTAACAATAGTTCAAAGGTAATAAGAAAAACAATTAAAGTATCTACTATAATTTCATTAATTATTATTTATATAATTATAACTTACAATAACAACATTTTTTCTACAAACACAAAAGATATATTTACCCTTTTATCAACAGTTATATTAATACCTTTAATTTATGATAGTATAAAATCTAACAAATAATTGAACTTCTGACTAAGTTGAACAGAAGTTTTAACTTGTACCCAGCTTGAACACAAGTTGCAACTTGACTTATGGCCATATTGTCCACAAGTTCATTTAACCTTTTCCAAATTTGGGAAAAAGTATATTTTTTTATTTAACCTCGTAGCAATTTGCGATAAGGTTATAACATCCGACCAAGTTGGTTGGATGTTAACACCATATTTAATTAGTAAGAAGTTAATGATTTATCTTCTGCACAAAATGTGCAGAAGTATTTTTATTTTTAATTTCGACACAGAGTGTGTAAAAGTTAACTTCCGGACAAGTTGTCATAAAGTACATTATTGAATTTTTTTGACTTTATCTCATGTTGGGACAAAGTCACTTAACTTTACACTTCGGACCATTTTGGACCGAAGTTATTTAGTTTCCAACTTCTCGACAACCTGTCGCGAAGTTGGTTTGTGATACATACGAGTTTTAGTTTATGTACTCTTCTGTGCAAATTGCACAGAAGTTTTAAATCATGAATCTATAGAAAATTTCGATATTTTTATCTTTATCAATTTCAATTTTATCAATTAATGTTTGTAAAAGTTCTCTAGTAGGTTTCTTTATATCGATTAATTCTCTTATTTTCTTTTCATATTCTTCCAGTTCTTTAGTTTTGATACTTTCTTTTTTAGTATTTTTATATTTTTCTAAATTTAATTGAGCTTTATTTAAAAGTCTTTCTGTTTCCTGTGATAATCTTTTATAAGTAACATCTGATATGTTACCTCTAAATTTATCTTCATATAACATATCAATTTTTGAGATATATTCTTTTATCTTATTTTCTAAATATTTAATCTTTTCCTTATTATCTTCCTTTTTACTATTTCTATCTGCTATTTCTTTTGATAATAACTTAGAATCAATCTGCTTAATATAATTTTTACAAGTTGTTCTTACTACTTCAAGCAATGCTTCTTCTAATTTATCATAAGGCATAAAATGTGGTTCACATAATCTTCTTCTTGGATCTCGTGCATATTTATTACAATTAATAGTCCAATAATTATGATTTTTTCGATAAGTAATAGTTAATGCATTACCACATTCTTTACAAAATAGTAAATTTTCAAATAATCTTTTTTCTCTATTACTAACACTTATATTAGTTCTTTTCACATTGCCTTGTATTCTTTCAAAAGTTAGTTTATCAACTAATGGTTCGTGTGTTCCAGGAACTATGTCCCAATTACTTTTTGGAAGAGTTTTTTTCTTTTTAGATTTATAATTTACTTTAGTCTGTGTACTTTGAACCATATCTCCTGTATA
>CAKORH010000048.1 GCA_934101235.1 uncultured Bacilli bacterium
AAATATGAAAACATATATGGAAAAAAAGGAAACAGTTAAACGTGATTGGTATGTAATTGATGCTACTGATTTACCATTAGGTAGAGTTGCTACTAAGGCAGCAAATTTATTAAGAGGTAAACATAAAGTAACTTTTACACCTCATATTGATTGTGGAGACTACGTAATTATTGTTAATGCTGATAAAGTTAAATTAACAGGAAACAAATTAGAAGACAAAATGTATTATAATCATTCTGGATTTCCAGGAGGATTAAGAGAACGTAATGCTAAAACAATGATAGAAAAATATCCAGTTGAAATGGTTGAAAGAGCAGTTAAAGGTATGCTTCCTCACAATAGATTAGGAAGAAGTACTTCTAAAAAATTATTTGTTTATGCTGGTGCAGATCATAAACATAGTGCTCAAAAACCAGTTAGTATAACTATTGATTAGGAGGTTAAGTATATATGGAAAAGAAAATGTTTAGTGCTACAGGAAGAAGAAAAACTTCAGTTGCTCAAGTAAGAATGGTACCAGGTACTGGTAAAATTATAGTTAATGGACAAGATGTTAATGAATATATGCCATTCCCAACTTTAGTTATGGATTTAATGCAACCTTTAGTTGTAACAAATAATGAAAAAACTTTTGATATTACAGTTACTGTTAAAGGTGGAGGATACTCTGGACAAACTGGAGCTATTAGATTAGGTATTACAAGAGCTTTATTATTAGCAGATGCTGGAAATGAAGCAAATGAAGGTTCTTATAGAAAAATTCTTAAAGCTGAAGGATTTATTACTCGTGATCCTAGAGTTAAAGAACGTAAAAAATATGGTCTTAAAAAAGCTCGTAGAGCACCACAATTCTCAAAACGTTAATATGTTTCAAATTTTCTCAGAAAGGTATTCTTTCTGAGTTTTTTTATATTAGGTAAAAATATCTATATTTTTTATGTACAAAATATTTTTTTTATTATATAATATTAATATATGAACAACTATTCATATGATAAGGAGGAAGAATGAATTTATTAAGTGACGATAAATTAATAGATTTAGCAGAATTGTTTAAAATGTTTGGTGATTCTACTAGAGTTAAAATAATGAATGTTTTATTAAATGGTAAATTTAATGTTGGTGAAATAGTAAAACATGTTGAAATGAGTCAATCTGCTGTTTCTCACCAACTTAGAATTCTCAAAGATTCTAAATTAATAAAGTATGAAAAAATTGGAAAAGAGATATACTATTATTTAGCAGATGATCATGTTGAAAAAATATTTAGAATGGGGTGTGAACATATTGAAGAAATATAAATATATAATTAAAAATTTAGATTGTGCAAATTGTGCTAGAGAAATAGAAGAAAAATTAAATAAAGATGATAAAATAAATAATGCATCCGTTAATTTTGCTAGAAGTTTAGTTATTGTTGAAACTGATTATGATGGTGATGTATTTAGTTATGTTAATTCTATTATAAAGAGTGTAGAAGTAGATTCATATATAGTTAGTGAAGATAATGATCATGATAATAATAAAAATAGGATAATATATTTGGTAGTTGGAACTATTATAGGCTTGTTAGGAGTATTTTTGCCTATAAATAAAAATATTAAGATTATATTGTTGATAGTTGCATATGTTATTTTACTTTATAAAACTTTTATGAATGCTTTAAAATTATTAGTTAGAAGTAAAACTATTAATGAAAACTTACTTGTTTTTATATCTTGTGTTGGGGCTTTTTTAATAGGTGAATATGATGAAGGATTAATGGTAATTATATTATATGAGTTCGGTAAATTATTGGAAAGTATGGCTGTTAATAAATCAAGAAATTCTATTACAGAACTTATGAATATAAAACCAGAGTTTGCAAATTTAAAAATTAAGAGTGATATTAAGAAAGTTGATCCTAGTATTGTAAAAGTTCACAATGTCATAGTAGTTAAAGATGGTGAAAAAATACCTTTAGATGGTATGGTTATAAAAGGAAGTGCCAGAGTTAATCAAGCAGCAATTACTGGTGAAAGTACTTTATTAACGTTAGAAAAAGGTAATAATGCTATTTCTGGCATGATAAATGAAGAAGGCTTAATAGAAATTGAAGTTACAAGTAGTTATAAATATAGTACTGTAAATAGAATATTGGAACTTGTTGAAAATGCTAGTAGTAAAAAAGCAAAAACTGAAACATTTGTCAGTAAAGCAGCTAAAATATATACTCCTATTATAATTGTATTATCTATATTAATTATAGTTTTAGGAAGTATATTTACTAATATTCCTATGCATGATTTATTGTATCGTAGTTTATTGTTTTTAGTTATATCTTGTCCATGTGCTATAGCTATATCAGTTCCATTATCATATTTTGCTGGTATAGGTGCTTGTAGTAAGAAAGGTATACTTATTAAGGGAAGTAATTATTTAGATACTTTAAAAAATGTAAATGAAATAATATTTGATAAAACTGGTACAATTACTACTGGTAAATTTGAAAATTTAAGAATAGAAATTTTAGATAAAAAATATAGTGAAAAATATATTAAGACTATTATAGTTAAAGGGGAACAGTTAAGTAATCATCCTATTGCTAAAAGTATGTTAAGTTTGATAAATATTAATACTAATAGTGATGACGTTAAAGAATTTAAAGAATATAAAGGAAGAGGTATAGAATTTAAAATAGATAAAGATTTAATTCGTATTGGTAATTATAATTTTTGTAATACTTTGGATGATAATGCAATTCTTTATGTTAGTTTAAATGACAAATGTATATCTAAGATATTTGTTACTGATAATATTAAAGATAATGTAGATAATTTAATTAGTTATTTAAAAAATAATAATATTAATGCTAGAATGTTGACTGGTGATTCTAAAAATAAAGCTTTAGAAATTGCTAAAAAAGTAGGTATTACAGATGTCAGTTATGAGTTATTACCTCAAGATAAATATAAAATAGTTGAAGAAGAAATTAAGAAGAATGATAAAATAATTGCTTTTGTTGGAGATGGTGTTAATGATGCTCCTACATTACGTTTAAGTCATGTTGGTATTTCTATGGGAAATATTGGTAGTGAATCTGCTATAGAAGCTAGTGATGTTGTAATAGTAAATGATGATATTTCTAAGATTGAAACTGCTATAAAGATGTCTAAATTCACTGGTAAAATTATAAAACAAAACTTAATTTTTGCTATAAGTATTAAAATATTATTTTTATCATTAGGATTATTTGGTATTGCTACTATGTGGCAGGCAGTATTTGCTGATGTTGGAGTAACAGTTTTAACAATATTAAACTCTATTAGAATTTTAAATAAATAGTCACTTTATTGTCACTTTCGTATTATATACTTAATATGGATGTGGTATTATGAGTAGTTATATTGATGTAATAAAAAACGCAATAATATGTTTTCCACTTATTGCGTTTTTTATTAGTATTCCATTTGTATTAATAGAATATCATAAATTTGGTTCTATATCGTTTTTAAAAACTTTAATTATTTATTCTTTTGTACTTTATTTAATGTGTTCATATTTTTTAATAATAATGCCTTTACCTAAAATTAGTGAAGTTGCTAAACTTACTATACCTAGAGTACAGTTAATACCTTTTAAATTTATTTATGATTTTATTTCTAATACTTCACTTGTTATTACTAATATTCATACATATTTAGATGCATTAAAAGAATCTTATTTTTATGTTCCTATTTATAATATATTTTTAACATTACCATTTGGAATATACTTAAGATATTATTTTAAATGTAGTTTTAAGAAAACTATTTTGTATACTTTTTTATTAAGTTTATTTTTTGAATTAACACAGTTAAGTGGTTTATATTTTATTTATCCTCGTGGATATAGATTATTTGATGTTGATGATTTAATGTTGAATACTTTAGGTGGAGTAATGGGATATTTAGTATCTTCACCGATAATAAAAATATTACCTGATAGAGATAAAATTAATTTAGTTTCTTTAGAAAAAGGTAAAATAATAAGTGGCTTTAGGAGAAGTACGATGATGATATTAGATATATGTTTATTAACAATATTATTTATTATATTTAATAGTTTTATACATTATAAGTATTTATTTTATATATTAGTAATTATATATTATATGATAATTCCAATATTTATGGATGGTTCTACAATTGGTCAAAGATTTTTAAATATTAAAGTAACTGATTATTATAATAAGAATAATTATTTTAGGTTACTTTTAAGAAGAATAGTATTTTTATTAGAATATTTTTTAATACCATTTATTTGTTATTATGTTATTAGAAATATTCATTTGGATAGTATTTTAAAAGATTTTGTTATTATTATATTTGTTATTTTTATTATATTATTCTATTTTGTGAATTTTATTAAATATGTATTTAGTAAGAAAGATATGTTTTTTGAGAAAGTTAGTAAAACTAAATTAGTTAGTACAATAAAATAAGAAGAAATATTTGCGCATTTCTTCTTTTTTCTAGTTTTATATTAGCATAAATATCGAATTTTTTCAAGGATTGTAATGTTTGTTCTATTATGATAATAAGTATTAGGAGGTTTGATAAGTATGGAAAGTTTGACTGCAAAAATGTGTATGTTTTGTAAATTATTTCATATGAAAAATAGTAATATAAAAGTTTACAATGAAAAGTATTTAGAAAGGGTTATGGATCAAAAAGAATATAATACAATTTTTAATTATTTAGATAATGGTATAAAATTTTTTGATAGTAATTATACTGGGAATGATAGAGTATTATATATTGTTAATAAATTTATTGGTGCAACTATACTTGGTAGAAGTGCATATTTAAATAGAGTTATTAATAATGAAATTAAACTAGGTTTAAAAGAATATGTTGTTTTAGGTAGTGGATATGATATGTCTATGTATGAATTTAAAAATATTAAAGTTTTTGAATTAGATAAAAAAGATACTATAATTGATAAAAAAAGAATTGTTAGAAATGCTAATATTGATAATAATTTTGTTAGTTATGTATCGTGTGATTTAAATAGTAATTGGTTACCAAAGTTATATAAAGTTGGATATGATAAAAATATTAAGTCTTTGTTTTCTTTGATGGGGGTAAGTTATTATTTAAATAAAGATATATTTATTAATTTAATTAAATTGATTGGTGAAAATATTTCTAGTGGTAGTGTAATAGTGTTTGATTATCCTATTTGTGATAATAAAGTTATTAATGATTTAGCTTTAGGTGCTAGTGAAAATATTATTTCTACTTATGATATTAAGGAATTTGAAATAGAATTTCAATCAGTTGATTTGTTAATTTATGAAGATATAGGTAATGATAGAATAGATGAATTATTTTTTTCAAAATATAATATTTTGAATCCTAATTTTAAAATAAATTCACCTAAAAATGTTAGATATATTATGTTAGTTAAAAAGTAAGATTATTTTCTTGATAAATTCATATAAATATTATAATATATACTCGTGATATTATGAAGAAGAGTTTAGATTTTTTGAAACAATTAAATATTAAAGATGAAGCTATAGTTGTTGCATGTTCTGGGGGACCTGATTCTATGGCTCTTTTACATATACTAAAAAATAATAATTATAAAGTTATTTGTGCTCATGTTCATCATAATTTAAGAATAGAAAGTGATTATGAATATGAATTTGTTAAAAGATATTGTTTAGATAATAGTATACCTTTTGAAGGTATGAAAATAGAAAGTTATACAAATAATAAATTTAGTGAAAATGAAGCAAGAAAGAAACGTTATGACTTTTTCTTTAAAGTAATGGAAAAATATAATAGTAAGTTTTTAGCTACAGCTCATCATGGAGATGACTTAGTAGAAACCATAATTATGAGATTAATAAGAGGCAGTAATTTAAGTGGGTATAAAGGTTTTAGCAAGATTAGTAATTATAATAATTATACAATAATTAGACCGTTGATTTTTTATACTAAGAATGATATTCAAAAGTATGTTAGTAATAATAATTTAAAATGTGTTTATGATAAAAGTAATGATAGTAAAAAATATACTAGAAATAGAATAAGATTAGATATTTTACCGATATTAAAAAAAGAGAATAGTTTAGTTAATGAAAAATTTTTAGATTTTAGTGAAGAAATGAATGAAGTAAATAATTTTGTTAATAATATAGTAAATTCTCAGTTTGTTAAATGTTATAAGAATAATAAGCTAAATTTAGATTTATTTATTAGTTTAGATAATTATATTAAGAAAAAAATTATAGAGAGAATACTTTATGAAATATATGATAATAATATTAGTATTATAAATAAAAATCATGTTAATAATATAATTAGTTTAATTAAAAGTGATAATAAGTATATTAATTTACCTAATGGTTTAATTGTAAAGAAAGAGTATGGTTATTTAGAGTTTTGCTTTGATGATAAGATTATTTCTAATGATTATGAATATGTTTTAAATAATTATGTATCTGTTGATAATTACGGTGTTATTAAATTAATTGATGATGTAAATGAAAAAAGTAATTATGTTATTAAACTTAATAGTAAAGATTTATGTATGCCTTTAATTGTTAGAAATAAAAAAGATAGTGATGTTATTCTAGTAAAGAACATGAATGGAAGTAAGAAAGTAAGTAGAATTTTTATTGATGAAAAAGTTAGTAAAGATTTGAGAAATGGTTATCCTATATTATGTGATAGTAATGGTACTATTTTATGGATACCTGGAGTAAAGAAGAGTAAATTTGATTGTTATAATAAAGATAATTATGATATAATAGTAAAGTACATAAAAAAAGGAGAATATTATGAAGAAAAATAATGTAACAAAACAATCTATGCCTTATTTAGTATTAATTTTAGTTATATTAGGTACTTTAGTTTTTTATAATATTGGACAAACTAAAGTTAATAAGTTAACTTATGATGAATTAATTACTGAGTTAAGTAAAGATAAAGTAAATAAAATTGAAGTAACTCCAAAGAGTAATGCTGGGGTATATTATATTACAGGTACTTTAAAAGATTATTCTAAAAATGAAGAGTTTAGAGTAAATGTTCCATTAAGTGAATCTGTAATTGATAGAATATTATCTTATGCAGATAATAATGAATTTGAAGTAAAAACATATACTAATCCTGAAAATAGTAGTTTAGTT
>CAKORH010000049.1 GCA_934101235.1 uncultured Bacilli bacterium
CAATAGAAGTTTTACCAATACCTGGTTTACCATATAAAATCATAGAAAAAAGATGTTTGTTATTTACTAAGTTAGTTAATACTTTATTATCACCTATAAGGTGTTTTTGACCAATAATATCATTTAATTTAGTTGGTCTTAATATATTTGCAAGTAATTCCATATAATCACACTTTCTATATATAATTTTATCATAATTAGAAATTTTATGATAGTTGTTTTGAGATTTAAAATTTGCTATAATTTTATTTAGATATAGTGTAATATTATGTTAACTTGAACATAAAAATAGAAAAGTGATATTATGAATGATATATATATAAATGATTTTTTATTATATTTAGAACTTGATTTAAACTATTCTAAAAATACTATAAATACATATTTAAATAGTTTAAATCATTTAAGAGATAATACTAATAAGGATTTATTAAAATTAACTAGTAATGATATAGAAAAATTTATATCAAAGTTAGAAATAGATTCTAGAAGTATTGCTAATTATTTAAGTGCATATAAAACATTTTATAATTATTATATTAAAATTGGTAAATTAAATAATAACCCTATTGATAGTATTAGTAGTCCTAAATTGGCAAAACATTTACCTGTTTACTTAACAGTAGATGAAGTAGATAAATTACTTAATATAGAAATTAAAGATGCTTTTAGTGCCAGGAATAAATCTATACTTGAAGTTATGTATTCAAGTGGTTTAAGAATAAGTGAGTTAATAAATTTAGAATTTAAAAATATTGATCTAAATGATTCAATAATTAGAGTCATGGGTAAGGGTAGTAAAGAAAGGATTGTACCAATAAGTGACTTAGCTATAAAATATTTAAAAATTTATGTTAAAGATTATAGAGCTAGTTTGGTAAAAAATGAAACAAATAATTATGTTTATTTAAATAATCATGGTAAAAAAATGACAAGACAAGGTGTATTTAAAATGATTAAAAAGTTAACTAGTGAAAAAGGTATAAATAAAGATGTATCTCCTCATACATTAAGGCATAGTATTGCAACACATATGTTAGAAAATGGTGCTGATTTAAGAATTATTCAAGAATTCTTAGGCCATGAAAATATAGGAACTACTCAAATATATACTCATTTAACAAATGAAAAATTAAAGAATGATTATATGGAATATTTTCCTAGAAATTAAAAGAAACTATTATGAAATAATCAATAGTTTCTTTTATATTTGCCTTTAACTAACGTGCACTATTTTTTGAACATCTAGCTTGAGCTTTTTCAGAATTTTTAGTTCTAGCATTACATTTAGAACAATTTGTTTTTCTAGCTCTAGAATTTGTTCTAGCATTATTTTTATTGTCCATAACTTACCTCCCACTATTATTATGGAAAGATATGAATATTATATAATGGTAATTTCTGGCTATATTTTTTTAATTTTCTCATATATTTTAATGTGATATTTATGAATAATTTTATGTATGCATTTATAATTAGTACACTTGCTGGATTATCTACTTTACTTGGATGTTTATTTATATTTATTAGAAGTAAAAATGTTAATAAATTTTTAAGTATAAGTTTAAGTTTTAGTGCTGTGGTGATGATGTTAATAAGTATTTTTGATTTAATACCTAACTCTTTTTTTAGCTTATTAAATAAATATAAATTTATAGGTTTTATTATTAGTTTAATAAGTTTTTTATGTGGTATATTTTTAATTAATATTTCTAATAAGATTATAGATAGGCTAGAGAGTAAAGGGAGTAGTTTATATAAACTTGGTATAATAAGTGCCATTGTATTAATGTTACATAATATACCAGAGGGAATTATTACTTTTTTAACTAGTGGTAATGATCTAAGATTAGGTATAAAAATTGCGTTAGCAATAACATTACATAATATACCTGAAGGAATATGTATTGCTGTTCCATTATATTATTCTACTAGATCATATAAAAAGGCAATTAAAATGACATTAATAAGTGGACTTTCAGAACCTTTTGGAGCAATAATTGCATACCTGTTTTTAGCTAAATATATTACTACTAGTATGTTAGATATAATATTTATAGTAGTAGCAGGAATAATGGTAAGTCTTGCCATAAATGAAATATTAAAAGAATCTATTAAATATAGTAATAAAAACAATAAATACATTTATGTAGGATTTGTTATTGGAATTATATTTTTTCTAATTAGTATGATTTTTATATAAGACTTATCCCCTATTTTTAAATAGAGTAGGGGTAATAGAACATTTTAAATAGATATATGTGTATTATGAATTGGTTTTAAAAATTATTGTTCCTCCTTAAATAAATTAATTAAAAAGGAACAATTAATAAATAAAATATTTTGTAATTGTTTATTTAATTGAATTATAAAAAAATATTAAATAATAAAATATATTTTAAATGCTAAAAAAAGAATTAAGCCCCCTATCAATTATTTTTTTAAAAATAGGTGTAGTGAGAAAGATAAGATTTAAGTATGCGTATGAATGAATAAGTAAATTAATAAATAATTAAATTGATTAATAAAGTATAATATTATGAATAATAAGATTATAAAAAAATGGAAAGATATATATAATGTAATGAAGTATAACAAGATAAAAAAATTTATTAGCAAATAAAAAATAAGTAAACTATTGGTTATTTATAATAGAGTTACTTATTTAATAAATTAATTAGATTATCAACTAATCATCTTTTTTATCAAAATGTAGAAGTTAACATAATATATATTATATGAAGTTGTGTATTGTGTGAAAAAATGATAACTATTTAATATAATATTGGTATTTTGTTTTTATAATATAATTTAAAATATATTTTAGTGCTTTCTATTATTACTTATCTACTTTTAAAATAAAAAATATTAGTATAGTATATTATTTTAGTTATTATATATAAAATGAGTAATTTTTAAAATAATAATAAATATATAATACATCGCTACATACATTATTCCCTACTCTTCAATAAAAAGAAAGAGGGGAGTTCAATTTATTTTTAAACTCCTCTTGATTGTATTTCAGCAATCTTTTCAAATACTTCTGCAGCATTGGATGCGTTTATTTCATTGTATCCTAATTCTCTTAATGCTTGAATTTTAACTGTATTTAATTGTTGTGTTCTAGATAATTTTTCTTCGTTTCTAGCTTCAATTTCTGCAACAAATCTATCTCTTGAAACTATTACTTTACTTTTTGATGCTCCCCCATTATTGTATAATGTGAATGCAGAGTGTATTATACCTTCAAACATAAATTGTTTATCTTCATTAAATACAAAATCATTTGGTTTAGTAAATCCTGTTGCTTTACTTACATAGCCTAATAAATACTTTAATTCAGGTACATTGTCTACTGATTGTAGTAAATGATATAGATATTCTATTACATAATAATTTTCGTTTGTATTATCTTCTGTTAATTTTTCTTTTAATAAAAATGTAAAATCAGATAATAATAATTGTTCTTCTTTTTTTAAACCTTTAATATCTATTAAATCATAACTATTCATTTTGTTAGTACAGTTTAGTCTTTCTTCTACTGCTTCTAAATATTCAGTATTAATTTTTATATCTTTTAAAGTTTCTTCTTCGCCGTCTTCTACATTTAATAATTTAAATAATAGTATCTTTTTTTCTTTTGGCCATTTATTTATATTATCAAACTCTAAATAGTTATATACCATTTGTCTTGAAACACCTAAGTATTTAGCTAATTTAACTTTTGATATTCCTAATTCATTTAATATTCTTTTTAATTCGTTCATTTGTTATCTACTCTTTTCTAATCAAAATTGTTTACATATTAATTGTATCTTACTATACATTAATTTGTCAAGAATAAGTAAAGTAATTTATATAAAAAATAGGGTGTTCTCCCCTACTTTATAAATACCATAATTTTTTATTGTTACGTCTTACTTCTTTTATTATTCCACTACCTAAACATTCTCTTCCTAAATATAATACACATGCTTGTCCTGGAGTAACTGCAGAAACTTTCTCAGGATATTTAACTAATATTTCACCATTATTTAAATATTCCAATTGTACATCATAATCAGGACCTCTATATCTAAATTTTGCAGTACAAAAGGCTGGATGTTTTGCTGAAATAAAGTTAATGTTGTCAATTATACATGAATCACTATAAAGTGTATCAGGATCATTACCAAATGCAACATAAAGAATGTTTTTTTCTACATTTTTTCCTACTACAAAATGTTTTTCTGGATTACCACTAATTCCTACATTACGTCTTTGACCAATTGTATAATTCATTAAACCAGAATGCTTACCAATTACTTCCATAGTATCTATATCAATTATATCTCCTGGATTTGGTTTTAAATAATTTTGAATAAATTTTTGATAATTTCTTTCTCCTATAAAACATATACCTGTAGAATCTTTTTTATGTGCAGTTATTAAATCTAATTTCTCTGCTATTTCTCTTACTTCTGGTTTTGTTACTTCACCTAATGGAAATATAACATCTTTTAATTGCTCATAGCTTACTTGTGCTAAAAAGTATGTTTGATCTTTATTTAAATCTTTTGCTCTTAATAATCTATTTCCTTCTATTTTTGCATAGTGTCCAGTTGCTATATAGTCTGCTCCTAATTTACGCGCTTCTTTTATAAATAAATCAAATTTAATATATTTATTACACATTAAATCAGGGTTAGGAGTTCTGCCTAATTTTAATTCATTTAAAAAGTAAGTAAATACATTATCCCAATATTCTTTAATAAAATCTACTCTGTGTAATTCAATATTTAATTTTTTACATACACTTAATGCATCATTATAATCTTGTTCTTGTGGACATATATTATTATCTAGGTTAGGGTTACCATTAATATCATTATTAATCATACTATCCCAATTTCTCATAAATAAACCTATTACTTCGTATCCTTGCTCTTTTAATAGATATGCTGCTACGCTTGAATCTACTCCACCTGACATTCCAATTACTACTTTTGACATAAAAAATCACCTAAATGAATTATACCAAGTTAGAGAAGAAAAATAAATAGTTTAATTATTTTTGGTATTATAAATATACCTAATATATTATATAAAGTTATAGTTATTATACTAAATAGTATTCTTATAAAGAATTTAGAGTATATTTTATATATATTTATATCTTGTTTATTTTTTATATATAGGATAAATATCTTATAAAAGTTATATATATTTATTATTATATATATTAATATTATTAAGTATAATAGTTTAGTTAAAGTTAAATATATACTACTAAATAAAAAGCCTTTAAAGCCATGATTTTTAATAATTATACCTAATAATAAACCAATACTCATATTTTCTATAAAAAGTGCCAAAAATGGTATAAAAATACCTATTATAGTTAATGAAGAAATTATTATTATAATATAACTTAATATAGGATATAAAAAATTACTTAGCATGTTAGTATTATAATTATTTACTAATTCTATAAAGTATTTATAAATATTATTAGATAAATCATTATCTACACCTAATGATAATATTAAACCTAATGTAATGCTTATTGATATTATAGATAATATAATTAAATATAATTTACTATGTTTACTAAATTGACCCTTAATATAATTCATGCTATCACCTATTTAATAATATTTAATACTTTATTTATTATTCATAATTTAGTATAATTATTATGTTGAGGTGAAATATTATGGCTAAAAAGAAAAAAAGTAGTACTAGTTTAATGTCGAAAATATTAGTTTGGATTATGTTAATTGCTATGGTTGGTAGTATGATAGCAAGTTTAGCAATATATTTTATAAGATAAAATTATTTTTATTATATTTTAAAAAAAAGATGTTAGTTTTCAATCTAACGTCTATTTTTTTTGTTTGATATTTAATATATTTGTAATTTTTTATACTAATTTTTCTTTTACAATTTTACTAACTTCACTCATATCAGCACGAGCACCAACAATATTAGATACTTCTTTAATTACTTTACCCATATCTTTTATACTTGTTGGTTTTAAATTATCAAATACTTCATCAATTATTTTATTTAATTCTTCATGAGATAATTCTTCGGGTAAATAAGTTTTTAATATTTCTATTTCTTTTTCTAATTCATTTGCTAAATCTAATCTATTATATTTTTTATATTCTTCTAATGAAGCAGTTCTTACTTTTACTTGTTTTTTAATAATGCTTAGTACTTCATCATCTGTTAATGTACTTTTTTTATTTATTTCTGCTTCAGTTAAAGCACTTTTTAACATACGTAGAACTGATAATTTAAATTTATCTTGTTCTTTCATAGAATTCATTAAATCTTTTTTTATTTGTTCAAACATATTATTCATCTTCCTTTTTAAAAAGTGTTTATATTTCTATAAACACTAACCTCTTTTATTTCTTTTACGAGAATTTTTAATCATTTCTTTTTTTGCTTCACGTCTTTTAACTCCTGGTTTTTTATATTCTTTATGTTTCTTTAGTTCAGAAGGGACTCCGCTTTTAGCAACTTTAATTTTAAATCTTTTTAAAGCTCCATCTACATTACCATTTCTTACTTCTACTTTAGTCATAATCTCCCTCCCTTCATTTCCTCAATTATTATAACAAGTTTTATAAGTTGTTTCAACAATTAGTTTTAAAATTTTACAATTTTTGTTATAGTTCAGCTAAAACATTAAAAAAGTGAGCTTTACTCATCACTTATTAAACGTTTTTAATATACTAGTGTATTAAAAAATTAATTATTTTAATTATTTGTAGAGTTTTCAGCTCTTTTTGCTGCTTCGAAATTATCTACTGCATTATTATATAATTTGATTAAATTATTAAATTCATTAGTAAATTCTTCTATTTTCATTTCACATTTAGAAATTACATTAGATAGTATAGAACAATCTTCTTCTAAAATATTTGATATTTCCTTGAGTTTACCATTATCCAAAGAAACTCCATCATCAATTAAATAACCGCCACTTAATAAATTAAATGATGCTCTTGCTTCTAGACTTTTAATTTTTGGTAAAACTTTATTTACATTTTTTAATTTTTGGAGATACTTTTTCCAATTTTCTCTTTTTAAATTTACTTCATCTCTTTTTTGTTTATATTCTCTCATGAGACTACGATAATAATC
>CAKORH010000050.1 GCA_934101235.1 uncultured Bacilli bacterium
ATTTAATTATTGTATCTTTATTGTTTCCCTTTTTATTCATAGTATCACCTATAATAAAATATTATCATAAACCTAATATTTAGTCTAGTAAATAATTATTATTTTTGATATTATATATTTGTTTTGGAGGTACTTTATGAATAAGATAATAATTATTAAGTATGGTGAATTATCTACTAAGAAAGATAATATAAATTATTTTTTGTCTAGTTTGAAAGATAATATCGTTAATATTATTGGTGATATGGGTGTAGTTAAATTTGATAGAGGTAGAATGTTTATTACTAGTGAAAGAGATAATTATGATGAAATAATTAATAAGTTAAAATATGTATTTGGTATACATGAAATTAATTTAGGTTATAAATTAGATAGTAATAATATTAGTGATATAGAAAATAATTTAAAAGATTTAATTAAAGATAAAGATTTTAAAACATTTAAGGTAGAAACTAAGAGAAGTTATAAAAATTATCCAATGAACAGTATGGAAATTAGTAAGTATTTGGGTGGTGTAGTTTTAAAGAATGTTAAAGATATAAGTGTTGATGTACATAATCCAGATATAGTTATTAATGTTGAAGTAAGAAGTGATAGTGCTTATATTTATTTTGATAAAGTAGAAGGTATTGGTGGATATCCTGTTGGTTCTTTAGGTAAAGGTTTACTTATGTTAAGTGGTGGAATAGATAGTCCTGTTGCAGGATATTTGGCTTTAAAACGTGGTGTGAGAATTGAAGGTGTTTATTTTGAAAGTCCTCCTCATACTAGTGAAGCTGCTAAGAATAAAGTTAGAGAATTAGCCAAAATATTAACTAACTATTCTGGGTATATCAAATTACATGTTGTAAATTTTACTAATATTCAAGAAAGTATATATAAAAATATACCACATGATTATTTAATTACTATAATGAGAAGAATGATGTATAGAATAAGTGAAAGAATTGCTAGAAAAAATAATTGTAAAGTTATTATAAATGGTGAAAGTATTGGACAAGTAGCAAGTCAAACGTTAACTAGTATGTCATCTATTAATAATGTTACTAATATGCCAGTCATTAGACCTGTTGCGTGTTTAGATAAATTAGAAATAATAGATATTGCAAGACGTATTAATACATATGAAACAAGTATTTTACCGTATGAAGATTGTTGTACTATATTTGTTCCAGATCATCCTGTTATAAACCCTACAATAGAAAAATGTATAGAATATGAAAAATTAATTGATGTTGATAGTTTGATTGATGAAGTTATGAATAATATAGAAACTATTAAAATAGAAAATAATGATAATTCATATAGTGATGTATTATAATTATTAAAAATTGCCATAATATAAATGGTGATTTTTTTATGAATACAAAGAAAGTTAATAGTAAATATAAGAGATTAAATCCTACTTGTATTAAAGATAATATGGAATCTATTAGTAATGTATATGATACTAGTTTAAAAGTACATAGAGAGAGTAATGGATTTAATATTGCTACTAAGTTTAAGAGAAATTTTAAATGATTTTTCTTTTTATTTGACAATAATTTTTATATTTGATAGCATATATTTGTTTTTGGGGGTATGGTTATGGAAGATAAGTTATTGAAAATTGTTTATGATTATTCAAAATCTAATAAATATTTAGATTATGATGCAATTGAAGAAATTATAAGTATAATTGTAAGTAACTATAAATTAGAAGATTATGTGAAAGATGTACATTTAAGTTATAAAAGTTCAAATAATAATTTAAATAAACATGCTAGAGAAGTTATGAGTTATAATTTTCAATTTAAAGAAATTATTTTAAATGTAGATGGATTAACGTATTTTTTATCTAACAATAATTATTCTGGTAGTACAGCTTTATTTAAAACTAATTTTACTCTTTTGCAATTTATATTACATGAAATCGAACATTCTAGACATTATAAAATTATGGATTTCTCAGATGATGATTTAAGTAAATTATTAAAAATTATATATGGCTTAAGTTTAGATAGTTTTGAAAAGACATCATCTATAGTTGATAAATTATCTGATGAAGGGTATAATTTTTCAGAAATTTTTAATTTTTTTGAAGCAAAAAGAAAACGTTATGAAAAATTTTATGATTTAAATCCTGTTGAAAGAATTGCTGAAATTGATTCTAATAAGAGTATTTTAAATATTATGAAAGATGAAAAAAATATTTTGAAAGATATTTATATATATTTTTATTATAATTATTTATATAATTATTTAAGAGGATATAAATATAAAAATGGTTTATTAGTAGCACCTACAAAAGAATATATTTTGAAAATGGATAATAAAAAAATAGATCTATTAAATGAAATTAATGTAGGATATAGTGTTCAAGATAGAATGTATATGGGTTTTCCAATAACAAATATGGAATATGAAGAAAAAAAGTTGATTTTGAAAAATGTAGGGAAAAATATGTATTAAAAATTATTAAAATTTTATCTTTTAAAATATTCATTTATCATTTATAATTGATAATAGGTGATGATATGATATATTTAGATTATTCTGCAACTACACCAGTATTGCCTGAAGTATTAGATAGTTATAATAAAGTTACTAATGAATATTTTGGTAATTCTAATAGTTTACATAGTTTAGGAATTAAATCTCATGAACTTTTAGATAGTGCTATTAAACAAGTTAGTAATCTTTTAAATATAGATAAAGATGAATTTACTTTTACTAGTGGGGCTACGGAGAGTAATAATATTGCATTAATTGGTACGTGTCTTGCTAATAAAGATAGAGGTAACCATATAATAGTTTCTAAGTTGGAACATCCTAGTATATATGAAATATGTAATCATTTAGAAAGTATTGGATTTAAAGTAAGTTATGTTAATAATACTAGTGAGGGTGTAATAGATTTTGAAGATTTGAAACGTAAGATGAATGAAGATACTATATTAGTTAGTATATGTGCTGTAAATAGTGAAACTGGTATAAGACAACCTTTAAGAACTATTAGACAAGTTATTAATAAGTATAATAAAAATATTATTTTACATTCTGATATAACACAAGCATTAGGTAAAGTTAATATTAATTTTAATGATTTTGATTTAGCAAGTTGTAGTGGACATAAAATATATGCTCCTAAGGGTATAGGTTTATTTTATAAAAGAAAGAATATTAAGTGTGAAAGATTATTATATGGAAATAATAGTTTTTATCATCCAGGTACTCCAGCATTACCTTTAATAGTTAGTTTTGCTAAAGCACTTAGAATTTCTTTACATGAATTAGATAAAAAACAAGAGATTGTTAGTAAATGGAATGATAAAATATTAAAGTATTTTAGTAGATTTGAAAATATAAAGATAAATCATAGTAAGTATTCAATACCGCATATAATTAATATTAGTTTAATGGATATAAAACCAGAAACGTTTATTCATGCTTTAGAGCGTCATGAAATTTATGTTTCTAGCAATACGGCATGTAGTAGTGGAAAACTATCTACAAGTGTAATGGCTCTTTATAATGATAAGAAACGTGCTGAAACAACCATACGTATAAGTTTATCGTGTTTAACTAAGTTAGAAGAGATTACAGTATTTTTAAATGCGTTTAATGGCGTTTATGAGAAATTACACTCTTTAAGTGAATAGTTTTTGTTGAAAAAGTATAGTTAAGTGTTTATAATATTTAAGTCGAGGTGAAAATATGGGAAGAGCATATGAAGTAAGAAAAGCAAGTATTCAAAAAACTGGAGCAGCGAAAGCAAAATTGTATAGTACTTTTGCGAAAGAAATATATTTGGCTGCAAAGGGTAATCCTGAAATAGATACAAATATAAATCTTAAGAGAATGGTAGAAAAGGCAAAAAAGAGTCAAGTACCTAGTGATATTATAAATCGTGCGATAGATAAGGCTAAAGGTGCAGGACAAGAAGATTATCAAACTGTTGTATATGAAGGATTTGGTCCTGGTGCAAGTACTTTAATTATAAAAACTTTAACT
This sequence comes from uncultured Bacilli bacterium, assembly GCA_934101235.1. Taxonomy (GTDB): domain Bacteria; phylum Bacillota_I; class Bacilli_A; order RF39; family UBA660; genus UMGS1124. The sequence continues at coordinate 3,994 of CAKORH010000050.1, forward strand.
GATAATGTTAATAGAACAGTTGGTTTTGTTAGAGCTGCTTTTAATAAAGTTAATAAGAGTTTAGGTGTTACTAATAGTGTTAGTTATAATTATGATTATTTAGGTGTTATTGGATTTAAGTATGATAATTATGATTTAGTGTTTGAAAAACTATTAGATGCTGGAATCGAAATAATTGATTTAGAAGATGAAGATGGTTTATTAGTTGTTACTTGTAATCCTACTGATATTCATAAAATAAAAGATACTTTAGAAAGTTTTATAGATAATATAGAGTATGAAATAGATGAAGTGGGTATGTATCCTAAAGAAAAAGTTGAATTAAATGATGAAGATAAAGAATTATTTATGAGACTATATAATTTATTAGATGATATTGAGGATGTTACTGATATATATCATAATGTTATATTGTAAAAAATTATTATAATATTAACCCTGTTTTTTAAATATAAAATCAGGGTTTTTATATGAAAAATTTAAATTTTTATTGAAAAATGTTAGTTGTATGAATTTAATTTTTAATAAAGTTATTGGTAATTTTATTAATTATTTATAAAATTCTTCATATTAATTTCATAATTGTTTTATAGTATAATAGTGTTATTAGGAGTGATGTTATGCGAGTTTTAATCGTTGATGATGAAGTATTGATTAGAAATGTTATTAAAGAATATTTAAAAATTAATAATATAGATTTTGATGAAGCAGAAAATGGCGAAGAAGCTATAAATTTAGTAAGTCAAAATACATATGATTGTATTGTAATGGATATAATGATGCCTAAAATGGATGGATTTACAGCTGTTAAAGAAATTAAAAAATTTAGTGATGCTAAAATTATTATGCTTTCTGCTAGAACTGAAGAATATGATAAGTTATCTGGCTTTGATTTAGGTATAGATGATTATGTTACAAAACCTTTTAGTCCAAAAGAATTAATTGCTCGTATAAAAGCAGTACACAAACGTGGTAATAATTCATTAAGTGATATTATAAAAGTTGGTGGTATTGAACTAAATATGTTAGCACGAACTGCAAAAATTGATAATAAAGAAGTAGAACTTACACATACACAATTTGATTTAATGACATTGTTTTTAAAGAATGTTGGAATTGCTTTATCTAGAGATAATATTATTGATAAAATATGGGGATATACTTATGAAGCTGAAGATAGAACTATAGATGCTCATATTAAACTTTTAAGAAGTAAAATAGGAAAATATAAAAATAATATTAAAACTGTTAGAGGCATAGGATATAAATTTGATTATAATGAAAAAATATAATAGTATTCAATTTAAAACATTAACATTTTTAATATTATTTAGTGTTGCAATTCTTGTTATTATGTGGTTTTCTCAAATTATTTTTTTAAGAGTTTATTATGAAAAATATCAGTTGAAAAGTTTAAGACACGTTGAAAAAGTTTTAAATAGGAAAGAATATACTTTAGATGAAATAGAAAAAATAGCTTATGATAATGATATTTGTATAGAATATTTTTATGATGATAAATATTATTTATTTAATGGACTAAATAATGATTGTTTATTAAATACTAAATCTGAAGGAGTAAAAAGTATTATTACTAATTTTATTAATGGTAATAATAATAAGGAAATTATAAAATTAAATAATCCTAGCAATAATAGTAAAAGTATTATGTATAATATTAAAGTAGGAGAGGGATATTTATTTTTGAATACTTCTTTAGAAGATGTAGATAGTATAACGAGTATTCTTAGAAATAAACTTATATATGTTACATTAATAATTATAATTTTAGCAATTCTTATGTCTATTCATTTATCTAAGATGTTAAATGAACCTATAATTAAAATTACAAATGAAGCAAAGAAATTATCTAAAGGTAATTTAAAACTAAATTTTGAAAAAAGTAATATTAAAGAAATTGATGAACTTGCTAATACTTTAAAATATGCAAATGATGAAATAAATAAAACTGATGAGTTAAGAAGAGATTTACTAGCTAATGTTAGTCATGATTTAAAAACTCCATTAACAATGATTAAAGCATATGCTGAAATGCTTCGTGATATTGATAATTTAAGTAATGATAAAAAAATAGAAAATTTAAATATTATTATTGATGAAACAGATAGATTAAATATTTTAGTAAATGATATATTGAATTTAAGTAAATTAGAAAGTAATAAAGATACATTAGATAAAAGTGAATTTGATTTAGTAGAGTTAATAAATGGTATAGTTAAAAAATTTGATATATTAATTGAAAGAGAAAATTATGAGTTTATTTTAAATATGCCAAAAAAAGCATATGTATATGGAGATAAAAATAAAATTAGTCAAGTAATTTATAATTTAGTAAATAATGCAGTTAATTACACTGGAAAAGATAACAAAATATTTATAAATATTATTGAAAATAAAAAAAATTATTTAGTAGAAATTAGAGATACTGGTAAGGGAATAAAGAAAGAAGAATTAAATATTATATGGGATAAATATTATAAAAATGAAAAAAATCATAAACGTAATAAAGTTGGAACGGGTGTTGGGTTATCAATAGTAAAAAATATACTAGAAAGTCATCAATTTAAGTATGGTGTAAAAAGTATTATTAATAAAGGAACTACATTTTATTTTGAAATTGAAAAAATTGGAAAAAATTCTTAATTTTTTCACAAAACTATAATATAATACTTTATGAAAAGAAGGTTTATTTATTATTTTTACAAATCCTATATAAAATATAAACTCAAACTCACACTATTATTATTCCTTCTTTTCAAATTATTATTTTTTGTTTTTTGGGAATATAATTATTTGTTATATTCTCTTTTTTTATATTTTTAATTTTAAAATAGTTTACATAAAACTCATTAATTGTTAAAATAATATATGTAAGATAGAAGGAGATTATTATGGATAAAAGACAAAAAATTATATTTAGTATTGTAGGTATATTTATAGTATTACTTGCCTTAATAGGATTAACATATGCATACTTTTTAACTAGAATACAAGGTAACACTAATGAAAAGAGTATAAGTGTAACTACAGCAAACTTGAGACTTATATATGGAGACGGTAGTGACGGAGTAATAGGTGGAACAAATATAATGCCAAGTGATACTGTATACTCTAA
>CAKORH010000051.1 GCA_934101235.1 uncultured Bacilli bacterium
CTTTTCTTCTTTACTTAAATTTATATAATTACCTCTAAAATAATCAGTATATCCACTACCTCTAGTAATAAAACACTTAATCATATCGCATTTAATATAAAATCTAGATTTATTATTTTCTTTTTGTATAACATCTAATGTTTTATTCATTCTATCATGATTAATACTACCAATTTTTCTTAAAAGCCATCTAGTAACTCCCATATTACACCTACTATTCTTCTATATATTCTATTTCACCATTCTTAGTATAAACTCTAATATTATTCTTACCAATATCTAACATAACTTCATGCATAGTTTTACCACCAAATCTACCTAATGTACCTATCTGAATATTTTTACCATCCATTAAAGTTACTTTATCATCAATACTAACACTATCATCTACTTCAATAGTCATCATATTCATTCCACCACATAATACATTATATTTCTTACCATTAATAAGTACATAACGATTAATATTTTTTATACCAATACCATTATCATAACCAACAGGTAATACCGCTATCTTAGTATCTTTTTCAACTTTAACTTTTGCACCATAACCTATATAATCTCCGGATTTAATAGTTTTAATTGTTAAAATATCTGTATAAAATCTCATACAATTCTTAACATCTATTTCTACATTGGTATAACATTCACTAATCTTATATTTTTTTTGATATATTCTATTTCTTAATATTCTCAATTTATTTTTTAAACCAACATTACTTTCACTAATTGAAATATTATATCCAAATATTAAAGTAGCACTCCTAACTCCATTACAAAAATCTATCTTAGGATGACTTAATAAAGTTATACTACTTCCCATATGTCTAATAGGAATATCATATATATTAATTAAACTAGTAATATCTCTAAACCTTTCCAATTGAATATCCCATCTTTTATCAAATAATCCAATAGTAGCAAAATGAGAATATATACCTTCAACATTAATATATTCATTTTCATTTAACAAATTATAACATTCTCTTAATTCATATTTATCTATAAAACCTAATCTACCCATTCCAGAATCAATCTTTATATGAACTTTTATATCCTTTTTTATCTTTTTAACTAATTCTTTAGCATAATTCAACTCATGTATAACTAAAGTTAAATTATTATCTATAGCATCCTTTAACTCACTAATATGAATAGGTTCTAATAAAAGAATAGGAATATCTTTATTATACTTTCTAACATTATGAGCCTCTCTCAAACTACTAACAGCCAAATAATTAATTCCACTTTCTTCTAGTATACGAGATACATATTCACCATGTCCATAAGCATCCCCCTTAACTACCCCAATATAATAATCATAATTACTATATTTTTTCTTTATCTCACTAACATTATGTTTAATATTATCTAAATTAATTTCAACATATGTACCCTTCATAATTTAACCTCTATTTCTTTTAAACTTACCCAAAACTTTATTTATTATTTCATCACCTAAAATAGCATTAATAGACTTATTTTTATAAGCAACAAATAAATAAGTTCCTACACTTAGTATACCACATACACCAAGTTTAATAATCCTAATTAAATAACCACCACTATTACTAACAAATCTACTTAGTATAAATAATACAATTATCATACTAACTAAAGGCAATATCATCTTACTAAACGTTTTAAAAATATCTCTATAATGAAATTTATATTCTTTCTTTAAACTTAATAAAACTAAACTAATTGCAACTAATTGTCCAATAAATGTTGCAACCAAAGTACCTAAATATGGATGAAATCCAATTTTATTTAATAAAAGTATCATAGGAATATCTAAGCAAGCATTAATAATTAAACCAGCAACTGTATTTATATATACCATCTTATGTTTTTTCATACCTTGTAAAATCATATTAATAACTAAACTAATAGAAAAAGTTATACTAACTACACTCATCATAGCAAGTACTACACCACCATAATTACTTTCACCATAAAATAAATAATAAACATTATTTTTAAATGTAATAATAAACAATGATAATGGAACTGCTACAAACAATATTGTATTAATTGCTTGATTAAACTTACTATTAACACTATTTAAATTACCTTTAACAAAATCCTCTACAATAAAAGGTATAACACTATTACATAATCCTAATGCTAAAGCATTAATTATCATACATATTTTAGGTGTCCAAGTAACAATAATACTACCAAGTAGCTCACAAGTACTTGCATCAAAACCTATCATGTATAAACCCTTTAATATAAATTTTAAATCTACCATCTCATATATATTTTGAGTAATAGCAATAATTATAATAGGAATAGCTAAATAAATAATCTTCTTTCCTAATGCAAAAGTAGTAATATTTAACTTCTTACTTTTATCTACACCACGTAACAATTCATCTCTATTTTTACGTATTTTATACTTTAAAAACATAAATGCAACAAAAGCACCGAATACAGTACCAAATAAAGCAACACTTACCCCAATAGGAACACCTAAATTAAGTACATTTATTGCTACATAAGATCCAATTAATACAACAACTATCCTAGCAACTTGTTCAAGTAATTGACTAAAAGAAGAAATAGAAACATATTTATTACCTTGTAAATAACCACGAGTAACACTCAAGAAAGGAACAACTAACAAACATAACGAAATAACTCTAATAACCAATACTACATTATCTATTGAATTTCCTCCACTTAAATCTCCTATATAAAATAAAGCAAGTTGTTTAGCAAATATAAACATAACTAAAAACGCAATAAAAGATATAGTAGCAATTAACTTATTTGCTAATTTATAAGTATACTCTCTTTCATTAAACATTTTTAAAGCATTATATTCACTTATAATAATTGCTACTGCAGTAGGTATACCACTAGTAGAAATATTTAAAAATAAATTATAAATATTATACGCATACCCATAAAGTACACCACCATTAGTACCAATTATCTTATAAAAAGGAATAACATATATTGCACCTAATACTTTTGTTAATAATATAGCAATATATGCAACTATTGTACCTTCTACAAAACTATTTTTTTTCATATAATCACCAATCCATTTATTATTTTACCAAATATATAAAAAGAAATCCAAAAAGATTTCTATTTTTTATACGCTTCTAACAATCTTTTATGTATACCCGGTTCTACTATATTAATAGCACTTATACTAGTTTCCAAAGAAAGTTTAAAATTACCCTTCATAAATAAATTACTAGCCTTCTCCAATTTATCATTAATTTCTCTATTTCCAACTCTGTATCTATTACCATATATAATAGCATTTTCAGCCATCCATGCTGTCTTAATAGTTTCATTACTAGTATTATATAATTTAAGAACTAAATCTCTTGCTGTATCAACTCTAATATTTAAAGTCTTTATATTTAATGGCTTTGCCTCTAATTCTTTAATTAATTCACGAATAGCAATACATGCTTCATCTAACTCTATATAATAACATTTAGGTATTTGTGGTAACTTATAACTAGTAATTTTTTCCTTAGCACTAGAAAGTATAGCTTTAATTTCTTCTAATTGTTCACGAGCACGTAGTTCATCCTCTTTTAAACTACCTAAACTCTTTAAAGTATACTCTAACTTATCTTCTGCCTTACTTAGTTTTAAATTTAATAATTCCATTTGTTTATTAAGTTTAGAATACGCATATATCTTTTGTCTATAATCTTCAATAATAGATTCATACTCACTTTTAATACTTTTACCAGTTAAAGATAATTCATCTATTATTTTAACTTCATCATCTGTTAAATCATAACTATACTTAATATCTTCAATTTTCTTAGTCAAACTATAAACTACAGATAATATTTTTTTAGCTCTTATACCAATAGTTCTAGTATAATCTTCAAACATCTTTCTACTTATTTTTTCTTTTTCAAAATCATTATACAAATTATCATAATAATCTAATAAAGTTTTAAGTTCAAATATAGAATCAACTAAATTTAATACTTTCAATCTATCAAATATATCTGCAATCTTTTTTTCACTTTCTTCAATATTATAATCGATTTTCAAATAATCCAAATTATAACCTTCACTAATCATCTTCTCATAAATAGCCTTAGTATCTTTAATCTTTTTAGGTATTAAAACTTTACCCATAAGTATAATACTAGGAGCTTCTTCGATAACGATACTTAAATTACCTATAGTATCATCTAACGCTTTAACTATTTTACCTACTTCAGTATAAGCATTATTTTCCATACTTATTTCAAACGCACTAAATAATTTATCTACATTTTCAAATTGTAATTCTATAGGACTACTAATAATATCATAATCTTCTTTTTGATTATTATACTTGACAAATATCTCTCTATACTTAGCTTTTAATTTAGTAACAATTTCTCTATTTTTTTCTTCACTGGTAGTAATTTCTTTTATTTCATCTAATAAAAATTTACTCTTACTTTTAACAAAATATATATCTAATTCAATTTTAGCTAATTTATTTTCTATTTCTTTATATTTTCTAGTATTAACTAATTCTTCAACACCAATAAGTTCATCAGTAATTTTAGGAACTTCTTTATCTTTTATATTTTTAAATTTATTTTTCCAACCCTCATATTTTTTTTCAAGTTCTTTATTATTAACTAATGATTCTACTTTATTTAATTCACTTAGTATTGAAGCACTAATTATTAAGTTTTTATCTCTTTCTAACATTTTAAGTGCGTTACTATATTTATTTTTCATATGTTTTCTAACAATTATATACATAATTATTACAAGTATAATTGCTAAAACTAAATACGCTATACCAAATAATACATATGTATTCTTCACATAACACACTTCCTTTACAATAATAATTCTAACATAATAAGGTACAAAATAAAAGTCAAAATTTTTCTACATTTCTTAATAAAAAAACACAATAAACAAAATCTCAACTTTATTGCATTTTTTATATGAAATTTTAATAATTTTCACATTTATATACTAACGAACGAGTTTTATCACCTACAAACCTAGGTTATACCTAGTCAAAATCAAAAGTGTTCATCAATTAGGAAACTTTGTATGCATTTTCTTTAGTGCCATCTCCTCCAGATATACTAATTCCAGATTTTAAATTTATAGCTGGACGAAACGAGTCGCTGTCGTTGTCGTTCACATAGTTGTTGCTGACGTCGCCATAGTAGTTCACGTGGAACGCGAAATCGCTGTCACTGTAGAAGTAGTTAGGCGACAAAGACCAAAACCATAATGAATTTGATTTTTGATAATCATTTATTAAATAATAATCTGTATTACTTGAATCAGCCTTTCCACCAGCATATACTATTTCATCTGCTGTTAATGTTCCCACATACATATCAGTATTATTTTCATCTGCAAATTTGCTCATATTTGTTCCATTACATTTTAATGTTGGTTCTTTTGTTGTTTTTTCAACTAAACGAACACTTGAATCATAATAGAATTTTGTACCCTTAATTTGTTTATCTAACATTTCTTGACTAGTTAATGCTGTTGTATTATCCCAACCAGTAGCATATGCTTTATCGTTTAAACACCAGTCTCCTGCTTTTAATTTATCTAAATAATTTGCTAGAGGTCCAGTTTGGAAGTTTTTAAACGCTGTTGCCATTGATTTATCTTTATCTGTTCCACCATTTAAGTAGTTCATTAAACTTTTTGTTTTTGAATTTTGTGTACCGTCAGAAGCAGTTAACGTTTTTGCTGCATGTTGTGTATACCCAAAATTACCAGTTTTTGTTGTACCACCAGTTGTAGTAGGTATATTCCAATTACCATCACTTGTAGCACAAGTACTATCTTGGTCTTCTAATATTAATTTAATGCTTCCGTCTCCTGCTATACGAACTGCTCTCCAACACATTCCAGCAAAATTAACATAATTATCTGTTACATTTCCTCTATAATAATAACTTGTTCCGTAATCATCTGTTGCTATAGACATATTTTTTTCATAATCTATTATTTCAGCATCTATTATTGCTACTGTTGAACTTTTACATGATTTAACATACCAAGACTCTCCAACCATTGGATAAGATATATATTTTCCTACTATTGTATCACTACATTCAGTTACAGAACCAGTACTAGAGCCACCATTCCAAGGTTGAGCGTCATCATAAGTTGAACCATAATACCATTCTGATTGTGTACTCATATCAAGTTCTTGTTCCTCAAATTTTCCAGTACCCCATTTTGTAGAAATTTCTTCTGCAACTTGTGTTTTTGGACTTGATAACAACTCTGTTCCATTTGTTTTATTTTTTGCATTTTCTATTATATTATAAGCTAAACTACTTGTATTATCTTTATATGGATTTTCCATTTGTGATATATTTGTTATATTTACTCTTCCTTGTAATGTTTTTCCCATATCATTACTTTGATCTACTCCAGTATCTATGTACCACATTTTTAATTCATATGTATGTACGTCTCCTTCTTTTATACTGTTTCCTACTAATATTCCTCCATTTATTGGAAATATACTTTGTGTACTTACTCCATCACAACTTGTTCCATCACTCTTTGTACATGTTAATGTATATCTAAAATCATTACTTTCAAATGTAGTTGTACTTCCATCACTTACATTTGTTACACTAACATTTTCTATTATTACTACATAACTTGTATTTAAGCCTTTATTTGTTACTGTAAAATCTTTTGTACCTATTGGATTATCATTATCAGGTACTAGTGCACTAGTACTTTGTAATAATTTTGTATTACCATCTCCATATACTAATTCTAAATTAGCAGTTTTTACACTTATACTCTTTTCATTAGTATTACCTTGTATTCTTGTTAAAAAGTATGCATATGTTAATCCTATTAATGCT
>CAKORH010000052.1 GCA_934101235.1 uncultured Bacilli bacterium
ATATCAAATATTATGCTTTTGTCAATAATTAATTACTATTTTTTCTTGTTATTATTCTTAAAAGTTAACTTTTTTACGTTTTCAGTATCTAATTCACTACTATTTTCATTAGTTTCTTCAATATAATTATCTTCTTTTTTATTAGTTAACTCATCATAATATTTATTTGGAATTAATTTTTCCATTATTGAAATCTTTTCATTTTTTACTAAATCATAATACTTTTCATTAAATAAAATTTCTTTTAAAAAATTTTTATTTTTTATTAAATCTGCGATTTTTATTTTTTTATCATTTTTAGATATTTTTTTTGTTGATTTAATAGTATAATCTGTTGCAACTATCGTTTCACTAATAATTGATGATGTAACCGATAAATCTTTTATTAAAGCACTATTATTGTTAATAAAATTAAAAAATGATAGTCCAGTAGACTTTAAAATATTTACTATTTCTTTACTGCTTTTTAAGTTGTTAAGGTTATTTATTAGTTCTGGTGATAATCCAACTAAAAACAATAATATTATAGAACCACCTAATACACAAGTTTTGGCTCTACCTAAATAGCTTGAATTACCACCTGTTTTCTTATTACGATTAGAAATATTTATAGTTGATATTAATACTTCAAATAATAATGGTATTGTCATAATAGGATACATCGTAGATAAAATATATAATATTATTACTCCAAATAATTTATCTGCTGACATATCTAATAAACTACCAAATAATGTAGAAACTTCAAATTTTCTTGCTAATTTTCCATCTATTAGGTCAGTTAATAATATTAAACCAGTAATAATAATAAATATATGTGCTGGTAAAGTAGTAAACATTAATGGCATAAAAAATGTTGCAAGTAATCTGGAACCTGTTAATAAATTAACAAATATTTTTACAAACTTTTTCATATATCCCCCTATATGAGTATGTATTATAAATCATTCATTTCTATTTGTCAAAATCAAGATTATATATTATATTATTGTAATTTATATCTATTTCATTAATTTTAGTTTTATCTGTTATTAAATTAATATTTGCTGTTATATCATCAATACTTATAGAATATTGATATATTTTATTATTATTTTCTTCTTTTATAAATGCTCTATTTTTTTCTATCAAATTAAATATATTAGATATATTAAGATAATTAGTATCAAATTCTATTTCCATATTTATTAATTCATTATTTTTATTTTCATAAATAATATTATCTTTTATAGTAATTTTTTTTATTGTATCTGTTGTTTCTAGGTATCCTTCAATAATACTTTCTTTTAAAGTACCATTTATTTTATATGTATTTGAAGGTGTTGTTATCTCATATGATACTTGATGACTATTATTTAAAAATTTTTTCTGCTTTTCTGTTAAATTTTCTTTTTTTTCTGTAGTAGTTGTGGTTTCTTTTTTTTCATATTTTCTTTCATTATTGGAATTATTACCTATTATTGCTAACATAAAGAATATAAGTAAAAATATAAAATAACCTAATAATTTTATACCGGCTCTTTTTCTTGGTACTTTCCATGCACTTTTAAATTTATCAATTATTTTTTTTATAATATCAAAAAAATTACTCCATTTTTCCTTCATTAATTCTTACTCCTAACAAACTTTTTTTATCTACTCCATTTAAATATGAACTTGTTAACATTTGTTTTTTTCCAGATGGGATAAATTCAGTTATAACTACTTCACCGTCATTACATCCTATTCCTATACCATCTTTATAAATACTATTTATTTTACTTTTTTCTCCTAATTTTTTTTCATATCTTACACTTACTACTTTATATTCAATATTATTCATAATAAAATAACTTCTATCTTTTAATGCTCTTACTTTATTAAATATTTCTTTATATGATTTATTAAAGTCTATTATTTCATCTTTTCTTTTTATTATGTATGCAAAAGATACTTTATTGATATCTTGTTTAATACTTTTGCATGTTCCATCTAGAATACTTGGAAGTGTTTCTATTAAAAGTTTTGCACCTAAAGTACTTAATTTATCACTTAATGTTGTTATATTGTCAGTGTCTAGTATTTTTATACTTTCTTCTTTAATAATGTCACCATCATCCATTCCTTCTGCCATATACATTATAGTTATACCTGTTTCATCATCACCATTTAAAATAGATGCATGTATTGGAGCTCCACCTCTATAGTGTGGTAATAGTGATGCATGTACATTTATGCATTTGTATGTTGGTAAATCAAGCAATATTTTTGGAATTATTTGTCCATATGCACATGTTATTATAATATCGGGTTTAGAGTTTATGATAGTTTCATAGTTTTCTTTTATGTTGTTTGGAGTAAATACTTCTATATTATTTTCTAATGCCAAACTTTTAATTGGACTTGGTGTAAGTATTTTTTTTCTTCCTATATAAGCATCTGGTTGTGTTACAACAAGTACTACATTTGTATTTTTTATAAGAGTCTCTAAAACAGGACACGCAAACTCTGGTGTACCCATAAATACTACTTTTAAATCTTTCATATATATCACCTTAAGTTTATTATACTAAAAAAGTTATAGTATTGCACTATATTCCGAAAAATAAATAAACTAAAATGAAACTCATAAGTATTCCAATCATATCAGCAAATAGGCCTACTTTTAATGCGTATCTTGTTTTTTTAATTCCAATACTTGCAAAATATAATGCTAAAACATAAAATGTCGTATCTGTAGATCCTTGAATAGAACTTGCTAATCTTCCCATAGTAGAATCTGGACCAAATTTTTCAAAAATACTATTCATTATTGCTAAACTAGCATTACCAGATATTGGTCTAAAAAATGCCATTGATAAAATATCTTCACTTAAATTATATTTAGTTAATAATGGATGTAAAAAACTAAGTAATGTTTCTATAATTCCACTAGATATTAAAATGTTTACTGCAAATATCATTGCAAGTATACTTGGAAATATATTTAATGAAGTTTTTAAACCTTCTAAAACTCCCTTTAAAAATGATTCGTATATATTTACTTTCTTTTTATAACCATAAATTATAATAGATAAAACTATTATTGGTAAAACTATGATACTAAATATTTCCATTTTTTCTCCTTATAAAATAATCTAATATTAAACCGCATATATTTGATGTAAATGTTGCTATTATACATATTGGAATTACTTCTGTTGGATTTGCACTACCATGCATCATTCTTAAAGAAATAATAGTAGTTGGTACAATAGTTACGCCTCCTGTGTTAAGTACTAAAAATGTAATCATTGATGATGTTGCAGTATCTTTTTTATCATTTAATTTTTGTAATTCTTTCATTGCTTTTAGACCAAAAGGTGTTGCGGCACTGCCTAATCCAGCCATGTTGATAGCAACATTAGAAGCTATTAAACCTAAAGCTTCATTATCTTTTGGAATTTTAGGAAATAATATTTTAAGTATGAAACTTAGTTTTTTAGCAATTATCTTTAGTAATCCACTATCTTCTGCTATAGACATTAATCCCATCCAAAGTGCTAATACAGGAAGTATTTCTAATAATAAATTTAATGCTGTTTTACCACTTGTTATAATTTCATTATTAATTAAATCCAATTTACCAGTTAAAGCCCCAAAAAGAATACCAATTATTATAAAACTTCCCCACAGTATATTTACCATATAATCATCCTTTTTACTTCTTAAAAAAATCTTTTATTTTATCTATTAAGTTTTTTTTGATTTTTTTAATATTTTTTTTCTTAACATAAATAAATTCTTTTTTTAATACTTTATTATCTAGTTTTAAGTTAATATATCCTACTATGTTACTAGTATTTTTTTTGTAATAATTTATCTCAGTTTCTACTAACTTATATTCTTCATTAGTTAAAGTTAAGTATATATCATTTTTTATATAGTAATCTTCTTTTTCAAAAGTAGTATTTTTATCTATAATTTTATAAGATTTGTAAAGTGAAAAGTATTTATTATATAAATCTTCATGATCTTTAAAATCGTTTGGATCATTCAATGTTACAATTACTAAGTTCATATTATCTTTTGTAGCACTCGTTACCAAAGTTCTTCTTGCTTTTTCTGTAAAACCTGTTTTTCCTCCTGTACAATATTCATAATTTGATCATTATTTGTTTTTATTATGCCATATATAAGTTTTATAATTTGTTTTTACAGTGTGTTTTTTTGTACTTACAATTTTTTTGAATGTTTCATTTTTTAGTGCTTCACTCATTAATAAAGCCATATCATTAGAAGTACTCATGTTTCCAATACCTTTATCATTTTCTAAACCACTTGAATTTATAAATGTTGTTGATTTCATTCCAATAGAAGATGCTGTTTTATTCATTAATTCACTAAATTTTTCCATACTACCACTTACATAATCTGCTATCGCAATTGCTGCATCATTTCCACTTCTTAGCATTAAACCATAAAGTAAATTTTCTAAACTAATTTGTTCTCCTACTTCAACATATATTCCACTTCCATAAGATTTTAATACAGATTCGTTTATTTCTACTATATCATTTATATTAGAATTTTTTATAGCGACTAGAGATGTCATTATTTTCCTTATGACTACTTAATATCGAAAAACACTCAAAATTATTGTAATCCCATATATACTTTATATTAAATAAATTTATGTATATATCAAGGATTACCTTTGTTTTATTATCTGATTTTTTAACTTCTATCTTTTTAATTAAAAGTTTTGATAATTTTTCAAAATTTTCATTAATAAATTCTCCTAGTTCTAACTTCTTTATTTGTTTAAGTGTAGCATTAATATCTTTCTTTTCTAGTTCTTTCATTTCTTTTTTTAATTTTTCTATTTCATTGTTATATTTATTATTTCTTGTTTCAAATTCACACTTTTCTATAACTTTTTCAATATATAATTCAAGCAAACTTTCTTTTTTATAGTTTAAATTACTGATTTCCTTTTTTAGTTTTTCAGTTTTGTTATAGACATTATAGTTAGTATTTTTATATACATTTATTAAATTTTCTTTTATTAAGTCAAAATTTTTTATTAAATCACCATAAATATTATATAATATTTTATCTAATTCTTTTTCATATAATTTAGGACTTTTACAAGTTTTATTTCCATGCACAGCATATTCATTACATATCCAATAACTATTACCATTATTATTAACTCTTTTATATTTACACTTGTGATATTCACAATAAATATTGCCACTATATGGGTATCTTTTTGAAAATACTCTTGTTTCCGAAACATTTTTTAAATAATTAGATTTTTTAATTTTTAATAATTTATTTGCTTTTTCCCATAATTCTTCAGAGACTATTGCTGGTATTTCACCGTTACTATCTTTAATAATCCATTCTTCCATTGGCAATCTTATTTGCTTTTTATTACGATAATCTTTTGTCATAACTGTATTTGTACAATAAAAACCCTTATATTTAGGATTTGTTATCATTCTTCTAAGAGTCGTAGTATGAATATAGTCACCTTTTTTAGTTTTATACCCTTCTTCATATAATATTTTAGATATTTTTGATAAACCACATTCTCCACCTGCATATAATGAATATATTTTCCTTACCATTATTGCTTCTTTTTCATCTATTTTTAATTTACCTTTTTCTTTTGTATATCCTGTTATAACATTATTTCCTAAGACATGACCTTTTTCTTTTGATCTTTTCATACCAAATCTAACTCTTTCAGATAACTTTCTTACTTCTTCTTGAGCAATTGAAGACATTATAGTAAGTCTTAGCTCTGAATCAGGTAATATTGTATTAATATTATCTGATAAAAATAATACCCCAACATCACTAGCTAAAAGTTCCTGAGTGTATTTAATACTATCAACTGTATTTCTTGAAAATCTAGATATTTCTTTTGTTAAAATTAAATCAAACTTACCTTCTTTTCCATCTTTAATCATTTTTAAAAAGTTAGTTCTATTTTTAACGCTAGTTCCACTAATTCCTTCATCTATATATCCATCCACATATTTCCAAGTTGAATTTTCCATTATAAAATTTTTAAAATATAAAATTTGATTATCTAAAGAATTAAGTTGTACATCTTTATCAGTAGATACTCTTGCATAAAAAGTTACTCTAAGTGGTATATTGTATATACTTTCTCCTCTTGATATTTCATTTCTAATTTTACATAAGTCCATTAACTATCAACTCCTATTTTTTTTAAAGCATCATTATATAAATCAAAATTAATTATTTTTTTCTTATATAAGTACTCATTTAAAATTATAGCAAGTTCAATGTCAACCATTTATATCACCAGTTAATCTTATTACACAAAAAAAGAAATAATTACATACAAATTATTTCTTAAATTTTTATTTTACAAATCATTATTTAAAATTACACATTCATCGTTATTACAAATTTTACTAATTATGCCATTTTTAATTTTATAACTTTTCCCGTACAATTTACATTCATTATTTGTTTGCAAAATATATGCACCATCAGTTAAAGCAATTATCGTTCTATTATATGATTCCTTTATTATTGCATTTCTTTGTAACTTTTTGTTATAATCGTCATTTAGATTTTCTAATATAAAATGCGGTTCAATATTAATTGTTGTTAATCCTAATCCTTTTAAATAAGGAGAATTATTTAAGTCTTCGTCACTTTCAGGACTATTGTATACATCACCAGCTGAATTTATCGAACCTGCACTTATTCCAACAATGACCGAATCAACATCTTTTAAATATTTCTTTAAATTAATACTATTAAAGAATTTATTTTGAATCAATGTGTTACCTCCACATAGAAAAATTAAATCGCAATCTTTCAAAATGCTAGTAATATTTT
>CAKORH010000053.1 GCA_934101235.1 uncultured Bacilli bacterium
ATTTATACAGTATGGTAGTGGAAGTTTAAAATATAATAATTGGTTAAATAATATTTTATATATTATGGATAATGATATTAATAATTTTATATTAGTAAAAGATTATTTATTTAAAAATTATTATAATATAACTAATAAAATATCTTTAATAAATAACATATTAGAAATAATAGAAAATTATAAAAAGTATAATGTATTGTTAAAATATTTAGTAGATAATAATATAAGATTAAATTGTAAAATAAAGAATGATTTAGCAAATTTATTTAAATTTAATTTAGATGATAGTATTATTACTATTCCTAAGAATTTAGAAGAATTAAATAAATATAA
The DNA here is from genome assembly GCA_934101235.1 of uncultured Bacilli bacterium. Taxonomy (GTDB): domain Bacteria; phylum Bacillota_I; class Bacilli_A; order RF39; family UBA660; genus UMGS1124. The sequence goes on from CAKORH010000053.1 coordinate 334, forward strand.
GTCAATTGTGTATAAAAAATATTTGGATGAAATTTTAAATCCTAATATAGATATAGATAGTGTGAAATTTATGTTAAAAAAATTGTTATTAAATGATAATTTGTCTATTATGATAAATAATATTGGTGGAATAAAATCATTAGAATTAGTAAAATTAAATAATAAAAATAATTCTATTATTCTTGATTTGATAGATGAGATAATATTATATTTAACTATTATAGATAGTATTGATAGAACTGATAATAAAGAAGGATTAAAAGAATTAATAAAGAAAATAATAGGAAATAATGAACAACATTTATTAGAAATAGTATCAGTATTTAATAGTATGGAAGAAAAGATAAGAAAAGTATTTGAATTTGATTCAGAAAATAATTTAACAAAAATAAATAGTATTAAAGATAGAGATAGTATTATTGATAAAGAATTGTCAAATTTATATGGAGGAATAGTATACGATTTTAGTGATAAAAATTATGTTTTATATGCACATATAAAAAGTTCTAGAGAGAATATTGATGATTTAATAAATGGTAAGTCAACTTCTAAAAGCAATTTTATTTCATTAAGTCCTATAAGCTACAAAGGACAAAAATATTATTATAATAACAATAATATAATATTAGCATATGATACAATTCCTACAAATAGTTTTATATTTAGTTCTACATCTAACATGGGTTCTAATAGAATGATTAATAATAATTCATCTGAAGTAAAAATGGTTAATATAAATCAAAAATGTATATTAGAAACTAGTTCTGTAACAAATGGAAATTCAGAAACATTATTATATAGAGAAGGATTAAAGCCATGTGGTTTAATCCTTGTTAATGGAAAAGAACCAACTGAAGAGGAAATTGAAATTCATAAAAAATATAATTTACCTTTTATTGTAACTCAAGAAGTAAACAAATTTATTGATAATCCAAAAGAAGTTTTTAAAAAAAATATTATTAAGAGAGAAAGTAAAAAAGAAAAATTATTAACTCTTAAAAACAATTTGCAAAAGTATATTGGTTATACTAAAGAAAATGAAATTTATACTGGACGAGAAATTGCAATAATGACAGATATTCATGGAATGTATGAACCCACTGTGGCTATATTAGAAAGTATTAAAAAACGTGGAATAAATGAGATATATTCTTTAGGTGATAATGTTGGATTAGGACCAAATCCTGCTGATGTAGAAGATATATTAAATGATTATGGTTGTAAAACAGTAGCAGGTAATGGTGAATATTACAATATATTAGGTATAGAACCTTTTAATTATTTTGATTATGAAAAGAAAAAAAATCAAGAATGGACTTATAATAAATTAGGCATAAAAAGAGTTAATAATATGAAGTTATATCCAATATCTATAGATATTGTTATAGGTAATAAAAAAGTTGCTTTATGTCATTTTATAAATGACATAAGATGGGATTTTAGAAAAAATAGTACTTGGTCTTATCAAAGTAATAATAATTCAAAACAATTTTTATATACAAATAGTATAGAAGCAAATAGTGATATTGAAAATGCCTTAAAAGTAGGTTTAACAAAGGAAAATAATGGGTATTTGGATGCTAAGATGAAACCTTTATTTGATGGAAAAAGAGTTAATTATTATGATGATATATTTCAAGGACATGTTCACTTTGAAATGGTTGATAAATTAAATAATACTAATATTTATACCGTAAGAGCAGTTGGTATGGGGTATAAAAGTGACGATAAAGATTTAGCACATTATATAATTTTAAAGGAAAGAAAAGATGGTAGTTTTGATATAGAAAAAAAGTATGTAAAATATAATAAAGAAAGTTTGATTTCAAATATACATTCTAGCAGTATTCCTTATAAGGAAAAAATATTAAAATTTTTAAATTAATAAAAAAATACATTAATTAAAATATTTGCTTTTGCTAAAATAATTTATTTATCTTTTTGGTATTATAAAATCTAATTTTATTAATTTAGGAATAGTAAAAAAATGTTATCTAAAAAGTATTCATCTGTTATATTTAGAAAATATTGATAATAACAGTTTTAAATAATTATGATAGTTATATATAATAATATTTAAACATTTTATGTGTTTTTTGATATACTATAATGGGAAGTGACTATATGCCTTGTTGGAGTATGCATTTGAGTATTGCTAAAGAAGTTAATAAAAAATTAAAATTAGATGAAGATGAATTTCTTTTTGGTAATCTTTTACCAGATATAGATTATGGAAGTACTGTTACTAGACATGATACACATTATTATGGTACTAAAAAATGTCCAGGTTGTAATAGTGAGTTTTTACCTGATATAGATAAATTTATGGAAGTTTATAAAGACAAACTTAATAATACTTTAATTATTGGGTATTATGCACATTTGTTAACAGATTATTATTATAATAAGTATGTTTACACAATTAAGTGGGTAAAAGATAATAAAGAAAATGTAGTAGGAGTAAAATTAAATAATAATAAAATAATTAAAACAAATGAAAAAGAAATACTTAAACATTTTAAACATCATGATTTTTGTTTATATGGGAAATATTTATATAACAATAACAGGGTTTTTGTACCTAAATATAATTTAAATATTGTTAATGATTTAAAATATTTAAAGGGTAAATTTTATAGTGTAGATGATGTATTTAATAGATTTAAATATTTGAATAGTGGGTTTGTTAATATTAATAAATATAGTTTTAAGGAGAAAGTATTTGGAATACATTATAAGTTATTTGATAAAAGTGAATTAGATATACTATATAAAGAATGTGTTAAGTTTGTATTAGACAATATAAAAAAGAATATTTAGTTATTCTTTTTTATATGATGTGATGTTAATTAATATATATAGTATTAGAATTATTATGCATATTATCCATAAATAATTAAATAAATTTAGTAAAAATATTTGACTATTTAGTAAGTATTTTGTTATAAAGTACATTGAAATAAATAGAAATATAGGGTATATGTATTTATTGTTGAATGCTTTTAATACTATGTCATACATTTCTTTAGAACATATGCTTAAATATATGTAAGTTATATATATCCATATAAATGAAAATATGTTTTCTACGTTATTTATAAAGTCTAATAGATTAATTTTTTTTAATACTATATATTCAGGATATTTAAATAAATCTACTAAGTATGTACTTAGTACACCTTGTGTAGTTAATATAATAATAATTAAGAATATATTTGAATATATATATCTTCTTTTTAAATCTTTGTTTTTATTTTTATAATTATATTTTATTCCACCATAAAGTATATTTGGAGTTACTGAGTATATGGCATATTCTATTGATGCTAATAATATATCTTTTAATTTAGTATTAAATATGGGCAAATAGTTAGTTAGTTTTATTTTAGGTATAAGGGCTATGAATGCTATTATAATTGATATATCTACTATGTACAATAATATATTAGATATTTTCATGTTAATAGTTATACTTTTAGTGTTCATATAAAGTATAACTATTAATAGTGGTATCATAAGTATATATTTATTAGTATCCATAAGATATATACTTGATATTAAGTTAATTATTTCAATTATACCTATTGTAAATAATATATATAGTATTATGAACATACATATTTTTTGAAATTTATTTGCGTTAGTATAGTTTAAATTATTTATTATAGATAATATAAAATATCCTATAATTGAACCTAATATTATACTTATAATAGCACTTTCACGAGCAATCATTATTATTTTAGATATTCCTATACCTAGAAATAGAGATTTTGAGAAAAAATGTAGTAAAGATAAATAATTGTTAGTGTCACTTTTCATCTATTTTTCCTCCTATAGTATTTTGAATAAGACCTTTTTTACTGATACTTACTTTAATATTAAAGTTGGTTTCATCATTATAAAAGTTTAGATTTGATTTTCTTTTCGTTTTTTTTATGTAGTCATTTATTCCTAATATGTCACTGTGATCTTTTTTTAGCTTGTTTATTAATTCATTCATTTTTTTTGTTAATTCGATGCTTGCATCATTGTTTAAGTTTTCTATTGTTTCAGTTTTTAATAAATCTAAGTTTGAACTAGATGAATCTATTGATGCTTTAACATTTATTTTTATATTAATATTATTATTTAAATCATATTTTATGTTTCTACTATCTATTTTAATAACGTAATAATCATCTTTGTATTTTAAATTAAAATATATGTTTTTATTGTTTTTGTATAGATTAACTAATTTTAATTCATTATTATTTAATTCTCCTTTTAATGTGTTGTCATCAAAATAGTAGGCGTTTGATATTATTATTCCTTCTTTGTTTTTTGATACTTTATTTATGAATACATCTTTGTTAGGAGAAACAAAGTTATATAATTTATCTAAGTAATCATATTTAATTGTGACTCCATTATTAGATGTGTATTCAATAATATTTTTTACTTTTTCTCCTAAAATAGGATTATCTTTCATTTTTAATTTAGTTAATTCTTCTACGTTATCACTTATTAGTATATAGTAATTTGAATTGAGTTGTATTCTTTTTTCTAAGTAGTTAAATATGTCATTTAGAGAATTATTTATTGAGTCTTTTGAGAATATTACCGTGTTTATGTGTACGAAATAAAGTGTTTTTGATGTTTTAAGACTTGCGTTATTTATGGCGTCTTTTATGTTACTACCTGTTCCTTCTATAAAGTATGAACTACTTTTTGTAGAATTACTACTTTTTTCTTCTTTGTATACTTCTATATATGCTTTGTATTTATCATCTACTTTATCTATTAATAGACTTGATACTATACCTAGATTATTTAAACTTTGATAGTTAGAATTACATCCTGTAAGTAATATTATAATAAATGAAAGTGTTATTATTTTAGTTATCTTGGATAGTATTTTCATATATTTCACCAATTATAGTATGTGATAAAATTTTATTCATATACTTATTTTGGTATGTTACTTTTGGTTATATTTTTTGTTAAGTATTTACTTCTTTTGTTTGTATTTAATCCTAGTATTATGTGTTTTGCATAGTTTTTGTCGTTTGGTTCAATTGGAAAAGTGTAGTTTAAATACATTGATTTATAACTTGTAATATTTATTAGAAAGGCTATAAATGCTAAACTTATTCCGTAAAGCCCAAAGAATACTGAAAATATTAAAAATATAAATCTCCAAAATCTTATAGCTCCAGAAATATCATTATCGGTAAATAATAGGGCAGATATAAATGTTACAGCAACGATAATAATCATTATTGGACTAACTATACCAGCACTTACAGCGGCTTCTCCTAGAATTAAAGCACCTAGTATTGAGATTGCAGAACCGTAATGATTGGGAAAACGCAAATCGCTTTCTTTTAATATTTCACATGTAAAAATCATTATTATTGCTTCTACAATTGCTGGAAATGGAACTCCACTTCTTTGGGCAGAAAAATTTATTAAAAGAGGGAGTGGTATAGTTTCCTGATTGTATGTTGTAATTGCAATATAGAATGCTGGTACAATTATTGTTAATAAAAAACAAATTATTCTTAATATTTTTAAAAATATAGCATTTGTTGGTTTAAAATAATCATCATTTATTGGATTTAAAAAATCTATTAAAAATGCTGGCATAATTAAAGCATAAGGACTACCATCTACTAAAATTACTATTTTTCCGTCTAATAAATTAATACAGGTTAAATCAGGTTTTTCAGTTAATTTTATAGTTGGAAATGGATTTAGATTATTTTCTAATAATTTTTTTAATACTCCGGCATCTAATAGACTATCTATATCAAAATTATCTAATTTATTTAATATATCATTTAATAGATTTTTATCTACAATATTATCTAAATATAAAATATTTATTATTGTTTTTGTATTTCTACCTAGTATTTTAACTTCATTTTTTAAGTTATTAGATTTAATTCTTCTTTTTATTAATCCTAAGTTTTTTTGTATATTTTCATTAAATGCATCTTTTGGGCCATATAAGCTTGGTTCACTAGTTGGTTCTGAAATGCTTCTATCTAATTCGGCTCTAGTTTCTATAGCATATATATTTTTGTTATTTAGTATTATTGTGAAACCATTATATAAATAATAATTTATTTTTTTTGTATCATCTAGTTTGATAAAATTGGGAGATGGAAGATTTTTATTGATGTTTAGAATGTTAGATTTGTTAGAAATTGATTTTAGTATGTAGTCATTTACTCTGTCTCCACT
>CAKORH010000054.1 GCA_934101235.1 uncultured Bacilli bacterium
ATTATAACATTGAAACGTAAAAAGAAGCCTTATAAAGATTACTTATATGATCTATTATATAATGGTTTTTGTTTGTTATATTTTATGTCAATTTCTAATTTGTTTTTTACACTAGAAAATAGTATTGTTGATATATCAACATTAAGGATATATAAAGATATTTCATTTTTAATTATTATACCTATTATTTATTTTATCGTGAGATTTTTATTAGTTACTATTGGTTTTGATATTAAAAAGTTTAATTTTTCAAAAGATATTACTGAAATTAAGCAGGATGAAAAAGATAATGAAGAAGTTGAATTAGTATTTGATAAAAATACTTATAAATATAAGCGTGGTTTTAGAAAGTTTTTAAGAGAATTAAAATATTATTTTTTAGAAAATAAATTTTTAATATTGATAATAGTTAGTGTAGTATTTGGTATAATTATTATTACTGCATTTAGTTTTACTGTTTTTGATAAATCAAATGTTAGAGTTCATGAAACTTTTAAAGCAGGTAATTTTTCTTTTAAAGTTAATAAATTATATGAAACAAAATATGATTTAAATAGTAAAAGAGTTAGAGATAATAATAAATTTGTTATTGTGGATATAGATGTAACAAATTTAGGAGAAAGTAGTACATTAGATTTTAAAAGAATTAGATTATTTTATGGTGACTTATATGTTTATCCTAATGATTATTTTAATAAATATTTTTATGATATAGGTACTCCATATAATAAAAATGTTTTAAAATCTGGTGAAAAATATAATTATATATTTATTTTTGAAGTTCCTGATACTTATAAGTCTAATAATTATGTTTTAAAATTTTTTGATAAAAATGTTGTTGAAAAAGAATATAAATCTACATATAAAAAAATAAAAATTAATTCTAAAAATTTAGATAATAAGAAAAAAGAATCATTATATGATTTTAATGAAAAGGCAATATTTGATAAAAGTAAGTATGGTGACTCTAATATTGTATTAAAAAACTATGAAATAAAAAATAATTTTATAGTGGATAATGGTGATATAAAACAAATTATAAGGTCTAAAAATATAAATAATGTTGTTTTATTAGTTGAATATGAACTTAGCTTAGATAGTAAATATAATATTAGTAAGTATTTTACTAATTATGATGATTTTATTAAAAGTTTTTGTAGTATAGAATACGTAGTTAATGATAATGATAAAACATATAATATTACCGAAGTATTAAAAGATAGTTTTGATAATAAGACTTATATGTCTATACCATATGAAGTATTGAATGCTACAAGTATTAAATTGAAGTTTAATGTACGAGATAATGTTCTTGTGTATAATTTGAAGTAGAAAATTACGATTATATGTGTCGTAGTTTTTTGTGTATTTAATATAAAAAAAGCTTCTTTACCTTATAAAAATTTAAAGACCTTAAAAAAAACGTTCAATAATTTTTAAACTTAAAAAGTTAATGGTAATAAATTTATTGACTGAATTAATTATAATATAATTTATAGTATATAATGTAAAATTATATAGGACATAGAACAAAAATATTTAATAAATAGTTATTTATGTTATACTTAAGTTATAAGAGAAGAGGATTAAAAAATGAAAGATAAGAATTTTAAAGGTTTAATATGGTTGGTAGTTATTTTAATAGTTTTAGTATTAGCACTAATAGGATTTATTGCATATAAAGAATTCTATAATAATACTACAACCAAAACTAATCAAACAACAGAAAATAACACTGTAACGGAGGATAACCAAATAAACAATAATAAGAAGACAAATACTGATACTACACATACGTATAAAATAGATGAAATAAAAATAGTTCAAAATTCGTATGATGACAATGATACAAAATTAGTAAAAGCACAAAAAATAGCTAAAGAAGTAATGAAAGCAGTAAATAAGAAAGATTATTATTATTTGGCAAAGATGGTTGGAAATGATGCTGATAACTTTGTAGAATATGGCATACATAATTATAATGTTAATATTAATGATTACGAAGAATTAGAAGGTGAATTTATTTTTAAAGAAACTTATGATTTGGATAAAACAAAATTGAATTCTTTAGAGGATATATCTTTAGGGACTATGTTAGTAATTAAATTTGAAGATGGTGGTAAAATAATTATTGATCCTAATTGTACAGGTATATAAAAATAAATTATCGTAATTTAAAAAAACATAATTATTGCTTGTACGTTAAAATTTGCTTAATTATGTTAGAATAGGTTCAAAAAATAATATTTCTCTTTACTTATTGTTTTATTAGCTATACTAATAGCGTAATGTGTTACTGTTTCTCTGAAATGGTCTTTTGTACGAGCTGTGGCTCGTTTTTTAAATTTCAAAATCTTGGTTATTATAATTATATTTTTTATTATATAAATCTACTTCATAATAATTTATTTAAAAATTTTTATAGTAATTGAATTAGAATTTTTAATATTTTATTATTTTTTTCGTATTAATTCTTCATTTTTAATTTTTAGTTCTTTTATTTCAACTTAGACATTTTTTATATTTCCATTTGTTTGTATACAGTATGTCATTGTAAATTTACAAATTAATTCTACCTTTCTTTTAATTTTAATTGTAATCACTTAACCTTTCTATTTTAAAATAATAAAAAAACTAACTTCTTTGTTAGTAATTTATTATTCTCGAATAAAAAGTTCGAGTTTGACATCAATTTGGAGGGCCTAGTCGGATTTGAACCAACGATCAGGGAGTTGCAGTCCCATGCCTTACCACTTGGCTATAGACCCGTTCTCATATGTATGATTTTACACTAATACATTTTTTTTGTCAATTAATATCATTATAAATATATAAAAAAAAGAAAGATTTATGAATCTTTATTATTATTTTCATCTGTTTTATTTAAACTATTAAATTTATCTTTTAAGAATTTAGGTATTTTTATGCCCATCTTTGCCCAATTTTCTAGAATACTTATGCCTTCATTAGCAATAAACATATATATAATTAAACTTCTAATTTTTTCTTGACTACCTAATAAATTATCTAAAAGTGAAGAAATAATGACTATAAATATATATCCTACTTTTTTTATTATTCCTTTAGCACCTATTCTACTATTTAATTCTTTATTATATATTGCTCTTAATATGCCGGTTATATAATCTATGACAATAAATATTATTAATGTTATAAAAAGTTTATCACAACATCCAAATAAATTAAAATAATTTTTCATAATTATCTTCCTTTCAATATATATTATGAAAAATTGTAATTTTCGTTTTGGCTAATGCCTTGATGTAAATGTGCATATTTAGTTGAAATATATTTTAAAATATAATATATTTATAGTAGATTTTGAGGTATTTTATGAAAAGTAGTAATGTTTTAAAAAGAGAGGCTAGAAATAAAATAAAGAATAATTATTGGCATAGTGTACTTGTAACATTTATAGTCATAGTTATTCTTAGTGGTGGATATAAATATAATACTTTTATTTATGATAGATTATATGACTTTGGAAATTCTTTTGGTGGAAGTAAATATTTTTATTTAGTTGATAAAATATTAGATATTCCAGAAAATTTTGTAATTAATTATAAACCTACTCGTGGAGTACTTTCTGTTTTCTTTAATCAAATTACTGGTACAGGTTCAATAATTTTAGGAATTGTAAATGCTATAATTCAGTTTATTAGTTTTAAATCATTACCATCATTTATTATTAAAATGATTGGAATTGTTTTATTTGTTTTGGCATTTATTTTTATACAAAATATTATTGTTGTAGGTAAAAATAGATATTTTATTGAACATGTTAAATATAAGAAAGTTAATGTAGATAGATTGATGTTTGTTTATAGAGTTAGGAAAACATTAAATGTTGCATATATTATGTTTATTAAAGAAGTATATAATTTTTTGTGGTTTTTAACTATAATTGGTGGTATTTATAAATATTATTCTTATTTTATGATTCCATATATATTAGCTGAAAATCCTAAAATTACTAAAGAAGAAGCATTTATTTTAAGTAATGAAATGATGGATGGAAATAGATTTAGATTATTTAAAATTCAATTTAGTTTTATAAGTTGGTATTTATTAGGTCTTTTAACTTTTAATATTAGTAATATATTTTATTTTGATATATATAAAGAAGGTATTTATTGTGAACTTTATTTTGAAATCAGAAATAAATTATTAAAAAATAAAAAATATGAAAAGTATTTTTTAGATAGAGAACTTGATAATAAATTTAGTGAAGGTATTTATGATGATGATAAATATTTTATACCAAAGAAGAAAAAATTAAATTGGTTAAAGTTTGGAGATAAGGTTAATTATAATGTGTTGAATATTATATTATTATTCTTTACATGTGCTATGGTAGGATGGGTATGGGAAGTTTCATTAAATTTCTTTGTGGAGGGTTTTTTTGCTAATAAAGGTACTTTGTTAGGACCTTGGTTACCTATTTATGGATATGGTGCTATATTAATGTTACTCTTATTAAATGATTATAAGAAAAAGCCATTACAGTTTTTTATATTTGCAATGTTATTAAGTGGTGTAGTTGAATACTTTACTGGTCTTTATTTAGATAGAGTATTACATATGCATTGGTGGGATTATACTGGTTATTTTTTAAATTTACATGGGTATGTTTCGTTGGAAGGATTAATTGTCTTTGCTTTAGGTGGTATGGTATTTACATATTATCTTGCTCCATTTTTAAATATTTTATATAATAAAATTGATATAAAGAAGAAAAGAATATTGGTTTATATATTATGTTTATTATATATAATTGATTTTATTCATTCACATTATCACCCTAATACAGGTGCTGGTATTACTTTCTTTATAAATTTATTTAATTAAGAGGTGGTTATATGTCATTATTTTTAAAATTTGTATTTATATTTTTTATAGGTAGTACTTTTGGTTATATTCTAGAATTATTTTTTAGAAGAACTGTTTATAAAAAGTGGGTTAATCCAGGATTTTTAATAGGACCTTATTTACCAATATATGGTTTTGGTTTATGTATACTTACTTTAATTTATTTAATTTTTTCAAATTTAAAGATTAATCCGATTTTTATTATATTATTAATGGGATTGTGTATGACATTAATTGAATTAATTGGTGGATTAATATTTGTTGTAGGTAACAAAGTTAAATTATGGGATTATAGTAATATGAAATGGAACTATAAAGGTGTAATTTGTCCTCAATTTAGTTTAATGTGGACTTTACTTGGTGCTTTCTATTATTATTTTATTGCTGATAAAATTTTGAGTGCTTTAAATTGGTTTTCAAATAATTTATCATTTTCTTATATATTAGGAATATTTTCTGGGTTGATTGTTATTGACTATGTATATTCTACTAATACTTTAGTTAAGATAAGAAAGTTTGCTAAAAATAATGATTTGATTGTAAAATATGAAGAATTTAAAAAGCATATTGTAGAAGTCCAAGAAAAGAATAAAGAAAAGCATTCATTTATGTTTCCATTTAAACAAAAAGATCACAATTTGTTAGATTATTTAAATTTATATAAAAAAGATCAAAAAAGGATGATAAAAAAAGAAAATAAAATGTTAAAAAAACGTAAATAAAGTAAGTATTATAATAATTTACTTTATTTTTTTATATTTATAGTATATAATCATTAATTCAGAGAAAGGGGATATATATGACATTTAGTACTTTTTTAATTAGAATTACAGTTTGTTTTTTATTAAGTTTATTTGTTGGATTAGAAAGACAATATAGACATAGAATGGTAGGCTTAAGAACTAATGTGTTAGTTAGTTTGGGTGCTTTTATGTTTGTCACTGTATCATTTGGAATAGGTGTTAATGATCATGCCAGAATAGCTGCTCAAGTAGTTAGTGGTATAGGTTTTTTAGGTGCAGGTGTAATATTAAGAGATGGCTCTAAAATTAAGGGACTTAATACTGCTGCAACTTTATGGTGTGTTGCTGCTATAGGTGTTTTATGTTCTGCTGGTATGTTAAAAGAGGCTATAGTAGGAACTATATTTGTTTTATTATCTAATATTGCTTTAAGATTATTGTCTATTAAAATTATGGAAAAAACTAAAAACAATTTATTAGAAATTTGTATTATTAGAATTGAATGTAAGAAAGAATCAGAATTAGAAGTTAGAAATAATTTATATAAATATTTAAGTTTAAATAATTTAACTATTAAGAGCTTAGAAAAGAATGAAATTACTAAAGAATTAGTAAAATTGAAAGGTATAATAGAAACTACTCAGCCTAGTAGTGTAGAAAATATTGTTAATTTGTTAGGTAAAGATATTAATATTAATAGTATTAAGTGGTCTCATGAAAGTTATAAGAATCTAGATTTAGAAGATGAAGAAATAGAAGAAAACGATTAATTTTTATTAATTGTTTTTTATATGTTGATATTTTCTGAAAAATATATTAT
>CAKORH010000055.1 GCA_934101235.1 uncultured Bacilli bacterium
ATTTTATAATATATACCATAATATCACCTAAATATTATTATACAAGAATTAATAAAAAAAATCTCTAATAATTTTAGAAATTTTTTATTTTATATCATCTAATTTTACACTTACTAATTTTGATACACCACTTTCTTGCATTGTTATTCCATAAAGTGTATCTGCATATTCCATAGTACGTTTTTTATGTGTTATTATAATGAATTCTGTTTTTTCTTTATAATCGCTAATATAATTACCAAATGTATCTACATTTGCTTCATCAAGTGCTGCTTCTACTTCATCTAGGATACAGAATGGTACGTAACGAATGTTTAGTATTGCAAATAGTAATGCAATAGCTGTAAGTGTTTTTTCTCCACCAGATAGTAAGTTAATAGTTTTTAATGTTTTTCCTGGAGGACATGCTTTAATATCAACTCCTGTATTTAAAATATCATTAGGTTCTGTAAGTATTAATTCACCACTTCCACCCTTGAATAATTTTTTAAATACTTTATTAAATTCTATATTAACTTTATTAAATGTATCTTTGAATTTTTCTATCATTGTGGAATCTAAATCCTCTATAACACTTAATAAATTATTTACAGAATTTACTAAATCTATTTTTTGATTAGTTAGGTATGAGAATCTTTCATTTATTCTTTCATATTCTTCAATACTACCTAGATTAACTTCATTAAGTAGACTTAATTCTCTTTTTATTGTGTTAAGCTTTTGTGTACTAGATTTTATATCTATATCTAAATCATAATTTTTTATAACATAATCATATGTAACTTTATATTCTTCATTTAATTTAATTAATGAATTATCCATTTTTATTTCTAACTTACTAAGTTCTATTTCATTATTTTTTAGTTCATTAGATAATTTATTATAATTAGTATTTATTTTTTTGTTATTTAATTCTAATTCAGATATTTCTGTTAAACAATCATTTTTAGAAGATTTAATTTTATTTAATTTTTGTTCTATTATTTCTTTTTCACTAGTTAATTTATAATATTCATTTAATATTGTTTCTATATGATTATCTATATTATCTTCAATTATATTTTGATTATCATTTATTTCATTAAGTACATTTTCTTTATTTTTTGTTATTTCTTCTTTTGTTTTAGTTTTTATATCTATTATATTAAGATTATCTAATAATTTTTTACTTAAATCATTAAGTAAATCAAAAGTGTTATTTAAATTAGTTTCAGTTTCTTTTAATGAATTTTCTGTTTTTTCTATGTTTATAGTAATATTATTTAATTCTACTTTTGTACTTTCTAATTCTAATTTATCTAAAATTATACTATTATTATTTTTTATAGAACCACCAGTTACTGAACCACCTGTATGTAATATTTCACCATCTAGCGTAACAATTCTATATGAATAGTTTATGTATTTACCTAATTCATTCATTGTATTAATATTATCTACTACAAGAATATTACCTAATAAGTTTAATACAATGTTTTCATATTTTTTATCATATGTTGTTAGTTTATCTAATGTATTAATAAAACCTTTTATAGTTTTACATTTAGATAATGTATTATTGTCTACATATTTAGGTTTAATTACATTTAATGGAAAGAATGTACATCTACCTAATTTATTATCTTTTAAATATTTTATTGCATTTTTTGTACAATCTAAATCATCTGTAATTATAACGTTTGAATTATAACCAAGTCCTATATTTAAAGCATATTCATAAATTACTTCTGTATCAATAATTTTACCAACTACATTATGAATTCCTTTTAAACTTTTACTATTAAGTATATTTTTTACACTATTAGGGATAGAAGATTCATTTAAAAGATTATTTTCTAATATATTAATTTTATTTTTTAGTTTTGATTCTTTTAAATTTAGTTCATTTAATTTAATTTGGTAGTTATTTTTAGTACCAGCTAATTTTTTATAATCTTCTTTATACTTAAACATTTCATTATTTATATCATCTTTTTCTTTTTTTAATATGGTTAATTCATTATCTATTACATTTAAATCTTTATTATATTTTAATTCTTGTTCTTTTAAATTTACTATATTTTCTTGGAGTTTTATGTCATTTACTTCATATTTTTTACGTTCTAATGATACTTTTTTTTCTGCTTCTTTATCACTTATTTTTTTATTTGTTAATATTAGTAAATCATTTAATTTTGATATTTCGTTATCATATTCTATATTATCTAATTTTAATTTTTCGATTTTCGAAGTTGATAGTGAATTTGATGTGTCAATCTTACTTATTTTATCTGTTAATTCTTCTATATTTCTTTTTAAAGTTTCACTATTATTAACAGACTCTTTTATTTCAATAGCACTAAGAACAATATCTAAATTATCATTTTCACTTTTTAGTCTTTTATATTTTATGGCGTCATCTCTTTGATTTTTTAAAGGTTCTAGGTTTGTTTCTAATTCTTTTATTATTAAATCTATTTTTTCTATGTTGTCATTTGTTTTTTCTATTTTTCTTAGTGTTTCTTCTTTATGTTTTTTATATTTTAATACTCCTGCTGCTTCTTCTATTATTGCTCTTCTATCACTTGTTTTTCCACTTAGAATTTCACTAATTTTTCCTTGAGAAATTATACTAAATGAATTTGTGCTTGAACCACTATCAATAAATAAGTCTATTATATCTTTTAATCTTACTTTAGTATTATTTATAAAGTATTCATTTTCACCAGTAGAATATACTGTTCTTTTAATTTCTATAGTGTCAAATTCACTATTTAAATAGTGATCACTATTATCAAATGTTAAACTAACCCATGCCCTACTCATTGGTTTTCTAGAATTACTTCCTTGAAATATAACGTCTGTCATATTGCTAGTTCCACGTAGATTTTTAATGGATTGTTCACCTAATACCCATTTAACTGCGTCTACAATATTTGATTTCCCACTACCATTTGGTCCTACTATTCCAGTTATACCACCATTAATATTTATTTCTATTTTATCTGCAAATGATTTAAAACCATGACTTCTTATACTAATTAATTTCATTTTATCACCTTGCTGCTTTTTTTATTGCGTCTTTTGCTGATGCTTGTTCTGCTTCTTTTTTACTTTTTCCTATACCTGTTCCAAATACTATACCATCTACTAAAACATTTACTTTGAAACGTTTATCATGTGCTGGTCCACTTTCATCAACTAAAACATATTCTAAAGATTTTTTTTCGGTTTGTACCATTTCTTGTAGATGCGATTTATAATCACTTAAAAATACTCTTTTTTCTTCTACAAATGGAATTGCTACTTTATATATATAATCCTTTGCAACATCTAGTCCTTTATCTAAATATATTACGGCAAGTACTGCTTCAAAAATATCTGCAATAATTGTTTCATTTTCAGTATGATCTAAACCATGACCTACTCTTATTGCAGGAATAAGATTTATTTTTTTTGAGTATTCATATAAGGCATTTTCGCATACATAACTTGCTCTTATTTTACTCATTTCTCCTTCAGATAAATTATAATTTTTATAAAAGTATTCGCTCATTATCAATTGTAAAACTGAATCTCCTAAAAATTCTAATCTTTCATAATTTTCTCCACCGAATTCATTTGAATAACTAGAATGAGTTAAAGCAATGTTTAAAAGATTTTTATTTTTTATATTTATACCTAAATCACTTAAGAATTTCATTTTATCACCGTTATTATTGTATCAAATAATATTCTTTAAAACAAGTTAGGGAAAAGTATTATTATTTATTACATTAATATAAAAACAGATAATACTAAATAATATCATCTGCTATTACACATAAATTTTCTATTTTTTTAACTTTAACCTTACAAAAAGTATTATGAGGTATTTCTTTATTTATTATAACTTTTAAATAATTATCAGTATGTCCAATAGATTTATCTTTATAACTTTCTTCTACTAAAACTTCTATATCTTTACCTAAAAACTTATTATAATAAATATTTTCTAATTCGTCTGATATTTTAAGTATAACATCTACTCTTTCTTTCTTAATACTATCCTTTACTTGTTCCATATTAGCTGCTGGAGTATTATCTCTTTTAGAATAAGGAAAAGTATGTATTTTACTAAAACCTATTTTCTTTAAATTATTAATAGTTTCATTAAAATCTTCATCAGTTTCATGAGGAAAACCTACTATTAAATCAGTAGTTATATTAATATCAGGTCTAATATTTCTAATCTTATTAATTATATTAATAAATTCATTTATATTATATTTTCTATTCATCAACTTTAATATATGGTTACTTCCACTTTGTATTGGTACATGTAAATGATTACATATTTTTTTATTTACTTTTAATTCTTCCATAAACTTATCATTTAATTCAGTTATTTCTATACTAGATATACGTATTCTTTTTAACTTATCTAAAGTACTTATTCTTCTAATTAAATCTACTAAATCATAATCTTCACCAGTTCCATAACTTCCAGTATGTATACCAGTTAATACAACTTCTTGATATCCATTATTAACTAATTCTTTTATTTCTTCATAACAAACAAATATATCTTTACTTCTTATAGTGCCTCTCATATATGGAATAATACAATATGAACAAAAATTATTACATCCATCTTGTATTTTTACAAATGCTCTTGTCTTATTTAAAAAATTATTTATTTTCATATCTTCAAATTTAACTTTTCTCATATTAACAAAAGTATTAATTTTCTTATGATCTTTTTTAAATTGATTTACATATTCTACAATTTTACTCTTATTATAATTTCCAATTAATATATCTATATCAGTATCAACTATATTATCTTTATGATGTTCACTTGCACAACCACATACCACTATAATAGCATTATTATTTTTCTTTTTAGCAAGTCTTATCATATGACGACTTTTAGCATCACTTTGGTTTGTAACTGTACAAGTATTTATAACCACTACATCCGGATTATCATCTATACCAACTATTTCATATCCGTCATTTCTAAAATTTTCTTTTATATATTCACTTTCATAAGCATTTACTTTACAACCTAATGTTATTACTGAACATTTCATAATATCACCACAAATGATATTTTATCAAAAATAACTACCATTTACAAATAAATAAAAATATAGTAAAATTGATATATGAAAAAATTAAGTATATTTTTAATAAATTTATATCAAAGTACTCCATTACATTGTCATTCAATGTGTAAATTTATACCAACTTGTAGTGAGTATACTAAAATTAAAATAAATGAATATGGATTTATTAAAGGAACATTATTAGGAATAAAAAGAATTTTAAAATGTCATCCTTTCCAAAAAAGAAAGATTGACTTATGAAAGGAAAATTATGAAAAATTTATATAAGATTATTATTATTACACTATTTATGTTTATGTTTACAGGATGTTTAAAAACAGAAGAATTGGATAAGGCTGAAATATATACTACTACATATCCAATAGAATATTTAGTTAACGAACTTTATGGATATAATTCTAAAGTATTATCAATTTATCCAGATGGAGTTGATATAAATAAATACACTTTATCTAATAAAAAAATTAGAAAATATTCAAAAACAGATTTATTTGTATATAATGGTTTAACTGATGAAAAAAAGATTGCAGCAAGTTTTGTAAATAAAAATAGCAAATTAAAAATTATAGATGTTACTGAAGGTCTTGCAATAAAGTATTCTTATGAAGAATTATGGCTTAACCCAATAAATTATTTAATGTTAGCACAAAATGTAAAAAATGGATTAAAGGAATACATTGATAGTCCAGTAATAAAAGAAGAAATTGATAAAAATTATGATAATTTTAAAGTAACAATTTCTGAATTTGAAACTAATTTGAAATTATTAAGTCAAAATGCAAAAAGTAATGTAATTATAGTTTCTAAAAATTATTTTAAATTTTTAGAAAATTATGGCTTTGAAGTTATAAGTGTAGAAGAAACAGAAGATTTAAGTAATGATACTATTAAGAAAGCAAAAGATAAAATAAAGAATAAAGAAAATAATTATGTATTTGTAACTGAAAATGAAATGAATAATTATTCTGATACAGTTAAAGAATTAGTAGATGCAGGAGCTGAAGTTAAAAAATTAAATATTATGACTTTACTCACTAGCAAGCAAAGAGAAAATAAAGATGATTATATTACTTTAATGAAAGAAAATATAGAAAATCTAAAAGAAGAAGCATATAAATAAAATTATATGTTTTTTTTACACAGAAAAAAAGAATTAAAATGAATCAATATTTATTTTAACTCTTTTAATTCCTTTATTAAATGCACAAGCTTGTACTAAAGTTCTAATTACTTTAGCCATTTTTCCACTTTTTCCGATTACTTTTCCCATATCGTTATCACTTACCATAATTTCAATAATAGGATTTTCTTCTTCATCTTGAAAAT
>CAKORH010000056.1 GCA_934101235.1 uncultured Bacilli bacterium
TTATTACACATTATATCATTAAATTTATAGTGTCTTTTTTGCATTCATAAACTCCCTTTCACTATAAATTATTATCATTTTTTTTGCATTTCCTTTTTTTATAAAGCAATTTATAAAAAAATAACAAATGAAAAAACAATACAAATTATTATTTATAATCAGTGTTTATTTAAACAAAAAAGAAATTATAATAATTAAAAATTATCAAATTTTATCATTTAGTACCTCATAATTCTATTTTCCATTTCATTGATTTTCACATCTCCGCAAACTTATATTTAGAGAGTCACTTCCAAACTTTTTACATACTAAAAACGTTTTTTATAATATAAAAAAGTGAGATTACCTCACATTAATTACTAATTATTATATATGGACTATCTATTGTTCCATTTCCATTAGCAAGTGTATCGTTTTTTAAAGTTATTACTGGTCTTATAACATATGTTTCTTCATTATTAATACTTATCACTTTTCCATTATTTATTCCATATAAATTATTATCTGAATCGCTCAATAAAGCTACAGTTTTATCTTGATAATTTTCAGTAACATAACTCTTTAAATTAATATCTTTTTCATTTAAACCAGCAAATATTACTTCATTTTTTGTAAGTAATGAAATATTAGCTTGGAATGCATCATTACAACTTAAAGATTTAACACTATTACTATTACAATAATTTGTATAAATTATATTTTCACTAGTTAAATTATTTTTATACCAATCATTTAAAATATTATTTATATCTGCTACTTTTGCTTCTCCAATTGTTCCAGTATTATTCATACTTCCATTACATTTTTTTGTATCGGCTAAAAGTAATTTAATAGATCCATCACCTTTTATTCTAATAATTCTAAAACACATATTATCTATTTCAACGTAATTATTACTTTCACTTCCTCTAAAATAATAACTTATACCCTCATTGTCTTCAGTTTTAAATAAACCCATACTTTCTGTTTCTACATTATCAATATTTGGAGTATTATTATTTATTTTTATATTACTATTTGAAAGTACTTTTCCTGCTAAAGTATTTTTATTATCTAAATAACCATTTGCATTTTTAGCATCTACTATAACACGTAATTCTATTTTTTTATTTTTAGCATCAGTATTTGTATATTTATTATTAATCCATAATTTTATAAAATAATATACACTTGGATTAGTTACATCATTTTCTTTTTTTGGAGATAACTCATCTTTATGTATAGTAGATGTTATAATATTTTCATTATTTGAATCAACTTTATATTCTAATGAAGTTTCACTATCTCCCAAAGTTTTAACTTCACCACAATTTGTACCATTATCTTTACATAATTGATAATTTATATATTTAGCATCTACTTCATTATTTATTGTAGTAGTTAACTTTAAATCATAATCTGCTGTATATGTTCCTGTATTATATATATAAAATGAAAATATACTAGGTTTACCATCATTTGGATTATCATTAGTAGCATAATCATCTTCCATAGGTGTCATATTTTCTAAAAGAATTGTATTATCTCCATTATCAAATCCTATAGATAAATCTCCTACTTTAACAATTTCATAGTTAGTATCAGTATCAACATCCATATATAGTGCATAACTAGTGCCTATTATACCAATAGCAAGCACAAAAACAATCATAACAGATATAAAAGCTTCACTTTTTAAAATTTTCTTTGTATAACCTTTAAATATATTATTTTTCATATAACCAATCCTTTAATTTACACATTAATCATATAATAAATCTTTGGATTTTTCAATACTTAATATTTTTGATTATATTAATTTTAATAATCTAAAATTTTTAAATACATTTATTCTATTATTTCAGTATCACTAATTATTTCATTAGTTACTACAAATACCTCTAATGTTATTTTATTATTGTTTATATTTTTACTTAATATTTTAGTATTTACTATTTTACCTTTTTTAGATAATTTAGTATTAAATTTATTAGTTAATTCATCAATTCCTTTTTTGATACTATCAGTCTCATTATATTTTTTTGGTATAAGTTTATATTCTTTTTCCTTATATAATTTAAATATTTTATTTTTAAATATATATTTTTTATCATAGTTAGTATATTTAGTTTTTCTTAATACTTTATTTTTAATAGATATATTAAGTCTATTTTTTTTAGTATATATTTTTTTATAGTATGTTCTTTTTATTTCAATATTCGTTTTATACCAAACATTTCCATATACTATTCCAGATGCACATGTAGTACCAGATACTTCTTCATTTAAATAAATATTTCCATTTATTAATATATCTCCCTTTTTTACAAAGTCATTGTTTTTTACTAATATTTCTCCATTAGTTGCATATATGTTTGTTATTAAGGCATCTTTTTTAGATATTATGTTACAATTTTTATTTTCTTTTTTTATTTCAGTTAATATCCTTTCCTCTACTCTTACTATGTAAGTCATTCCAACATTAGTAATGCTAATCCATTCTAAATCTTCTTTGTTATTTTCTAATATTTTATTTTTAATATTATCTAATTCATTAAAATTTTTTTTAATACTATATTTTTTTATTCCATTATTTATTAATTCTTCATATACTAAATCCCTTACATTTTTATTACTGTGTATTACATTAACCTTTAAAATAATATTAGAAATAAAATATAAACCTATTAAACATAATATAAAAGTTAATATTAAATATTTTAAATTATATAATTTCTTAATAAAATTATCTTTACCTAATAATTTATATAATTCTATTTTAGAAAAATAATTATATATTTTAATATTTTCATAATCATTTTTATCTATTTTTACTATTATAGAATTAGTATTAATATATCTTATACTATATAAATTTATATTATATTTTTTACATTTATCTATAAACCTTTTTATGTTATCTTCTACTTTGATTAATATATATTTATTCATATATTTTCTCCAAATTAATTATGTTACCTTTTATTAATAATTCATCTTTTTCCATTTTTGTAATTAACAAATCATTGCCTTTTATATTTAATTTTAAATTATTAAATTTTAAACTTATATATGTATCTGTAAATTTTATAATGTCTTTATAATTATAAATATATATATAATTAGAATATAAAATAATGTAATATTCTTCTTTTTTTAAGTAATTTCTAAACATTTCTAACATTATTACTCACCATTAAATTATATGAAATAAGTTATTATTTAACTATTAAATTTTAATATATTAATTGTTTTTCTAGCTTATTCATGTTAATATATAATATATAAGAATAGAAAGTAAGTGATATAGTGAATAATGTTTTAATTAAAATTAGTTCTAATTTACTTACTTTTTCATTAACTAAAAAAAATAATGAAGATTTGAATAATACTAATATTATTAGTACTAAAGAGTTATATTTTGATTTATATTATATAAAAGATAATAAAGAATTAGTAACTAGTTTTTTAAATACTATAATAATTAAAAATAATATTGATAAAATTAGAATCGATAATATAAGTATCGTATGTTTAGTATTAGATTTAGTTAATAATATTAACATAAAAAAAATACTTGTTAGTGAAAATAAATCTATAAATTATGATATATTTTTAAAACTGCTTAACAATCAAAATTTAGAATATTTAAATTGTTATGATATACCTCCATTCTTATTCGAAAGATTAAATATTAATAATCCTAATTTAAAAATAGATGTTAGAAGTGAAATATTTTTCTTGAGTAAATTTATGGAAGATAATAAATTATATAAGTATTCTGATATATATTATAAAAAAAATATAATTATTAATAGCAATTTTAATCCTCAAGAATTAGAAGATTTTAAAACATTTATTAAAATAAACAATTGTTTAAAAGAAATACATATAAAAAATTATACTAATGATTTAATTTATTCTATTATAGATGTATTTAAAGAAAATAATATTAAAGATAAAATTATAGTATTTTATGAAAATAAAAATATAAATATTATAGTTAATTCTATAAATTATTTAAAAAATATTTATAAAGATTATTTAGAGAGTAATAATATAGATTTTAAAATTGTTTATTCTAAAGAATATAAGAGAAAAAATATGTTTAAACAAATAAATTTTGTTACATTAAAATATATTTGTTTTGTAATTATTAGTGGAGCATTAGTATTTTCCGGATTCGATTTTTATAAAAACTATTCTGCTAAGAAGAAAGTTGATGATATAAATAATTCATTAACAGATATTTTAGATGATTTTGAATATACTGAAGAAACTGAAACTAGTGATGTTGAATATATAGATACAGTAGAAAATGAACAAGCAAATAATACTAATTATAATAGTAATTATTTGGATTCTTATTATGCTACTTATTCTAAAATGTTTGAAGAATTAGCAAAGATTAATGATGAAACTATTGGTTGGATAACCGTTAATAAAACTAAAGTTAATTATCCTGTTGTACAACATACTGATAATAATTATTATTTGAAACATGATTTTAAAAAGAATAATAATGCTTATGGTTGGATTTTTATGGATTATAGAAATAATATATATAATATGAGTGATAATACTATACTTTATGGACATAATTCTGTTAAGGATGCAATGATGTTTGGTTCTTTAAGATATACAACTAATGAATCTTGGTATAAAAATTCTGAAAATCAAATTATTACTTTTAATACTAAAGTTAAAAATATGAAATGGAAAATATTTTCTATTTATAGAATACCAGTTACAAATGACTATTTATATGCTAACTTTGCTGATAGAAATGAATATCAAAACTTTTTAAATACATTAAAAGGAAGAAGTATATATGATTTTGGAGTTGAAGTTAATAGTGATGATCATATACTAACACTTTCTACTTGTGGAACAAGTGTTGCACAGAGAATGGTTATTCATGCAGTATTAATAAAAGAATAAAATGTGTTAATAATACTTACATATTGCAAGTTATTAATAACACATTTTTTATTTGAATAACTTTTCTAATACTTTGCCTACATTTTTTAAACCTTTATTTAAAACTTTATCAATACCATCCGATATATTGTAACCTAAATTACTAAATGTATTTCTATAATTAGTATCATCTTCTATATATTTTTTTATATCTATATTATTACCGTTTTTTACATCACTTTCAAATTCTTTTCTCTTTTCTTCTGTTAAAATACTTTTTTTACTCGCTATATTATAGTAACCTAAATTATCTAATATATATAAAGATATATAAATAATAAAAGTTATCATTAAAACTTTTAAAAAATAATTTGGTTTCTTTTTTTCTTCCATAATAATTCCCTCTCATCAAATTTCATCGATATATTGTTTTATTGCTAGTGATAATACATCTATTGTGTTAGATATTCTTGTAAATGTACTTTCTGGTCCACCAATTTCTATTAATACACAATTTTTCTTGAAGTCTTGATTATATTTATAGCCTCTTGTAAATATTCCTTTACTAATTGATTTATTAATATTATATATATTTTTTATTAAAGTATTAACTACTTTTAGATTTTCACTGTAATCATGCCCAGTACCTACTACAAACATTATTTTTGCATAATCTTTTCCATCAACAGTTATATTACTATATTTGTATTCTGGACTATCTCTATGTAAATCTATATATAAATCTAAATTATTTAATCCTAAATTTTCTAACCAATTTCTAGATACTGCGTAGGAATCATTATAATTATAGCCTAATCTATTTAACTCTTCTTTCATATTACTTTCTTCTACAATAGCATTTATTCCTAAAGTATTTAATTTATCTTTTAATACATAAGCAGCTGTTAAAACTGTTGGAGTTAAATTATATGGATCTAACGTTTTATACTCTTCCGTTTGATGAGTATTATAAATATATACTTTAGGACTTCCATTAGCATTATTGTATTCTTGTTTTTTTATTACTTTCTTATCTATCTTTATTTTGTCTAATTTATTTAAACTAATATTTAATAAATAATTTCCTTTAACATCCAAATCTATATTATGCATTTTATTTAATGAAGTATCACTAAAGTATTCAATTACTTTAGTATTATGTAAAAAATTTATTTTATTTAAAAAATAAGCACATAAAAAAGATATTGTAAGTAATTTTATAATTTTTGTTAATTTTATATTATTAACTTTTTTACTTTTAAATATCTTTTTCATATTATCACCATATATATATTAATATATATGATTTAAAAACATTGTTTATTTTTGTCTAGAATAAACTTAATTGACTTGATTCTGGTAAATCTTTAAGTATTCCCAAAAGTCTCATTTTTTCTATTGCTGAAGTATTAACTTTTCCTCTATTTTGTAAGTCCTCTATACTTATATATTTACCTTTTTCTCTTTCAAGAGTAATTTGATTACAAACTTGTGCTCCTAAACCATCTAATGC
>CAKORH010000057.1 GCA_934101235.1 uncultured Bacilli bacterium
TTCATGGCAAATAAATAGTGCTTCTTCTCCAATTTATATATGTACAAAAAGTGATGGAAGTGGAAGTAATTTAGCAACTATAGATCCAACAAAATATAGCAATAAAACTTATGTTTCAAATGAACCATATTATTTTAGAGGGATGGATCCTGATAATTATATTAATATTTCTGGTAGTACTTATCGTATATATTATATTGATAGAGATGATTCAATAATATTTACTAATAATGGATCTAGAGGCTCATATGCTAATAAAAATTTACCTTTATATGATGGTGTAAAACTTTTGAGAGAAAGCGATATATATGATTTTTATAAAACGATAGCAAGCGAATCATTAACTCAAATTCCAACTAAAACTGATGGATATGGAAGTAATAATGGAAATAAAGAGAGTACAGAATGGTGGAGATATTCTTGGTTAAATGCTAATGGTGTTTACTTGTTTAAAATTACTGATGCTAAAATAACAGGTGGTACTGGAAGCGAAGATAATCCATTTCTTATTACTAAAAAAAGTTGACATTGGGAAAATAGTTAGTATAATAGAAATATGAAATTGATTATTTAGGAATATAATAATATTTTATTTATAGAGAGTTGATGGTTGGTGTAAATCAATAATAGAAGTTATTTAATCTACCTAATAGAGTGATTAATCATCACCGGTTAATAGCCGTTATAGTAATTAAGTTAATAAAAGGATGGTACCGCATACTTATGCTCCTTGTGCTATTCTTTTTTTATTTTAGAAAGAGGGATAATATGATAGATATTAAATTAATTAGAGAAAATAAGGAATTAGTAAAAGAAAATATTAAAAAGAAGTTTCAAGATGAAAAGTTAGTAATTGTTGATGAAATATATGAGTTAGATACAGAATATAGAAATGTAAAACTTAATATGGATGAAAAAAGAGCACATAAAAATAAATTAAGTAGTGAAATTGGTGCTCTTATGAGAGATAAGAAGATTGATGAAGCTAATAAGATTAAAAGTGAAGTATCTAGTATGAATGATGAAATTGAAAATCTTACTAAAAGAGAAGAAGAGTTATCTAAAATTATAAAGGAAAAAATGATGGTAATACCTAATATAATTGCAGATAGTGTTCCTATTGGTAAAGATGATAGTGAAAATGTAGAAGTAGAAAAATTTGGAGAGCCTGTTGTACCTAATTATGAAATTCCATATCATGCAGATATATTAGAAAGTATAAATGGACTTGATAAAGTTGCTAGTGGTAGAACTAGTGGTAATGGTTTTTATTATTTAATGGGTGATGCTGCAAGATTATCTAGTGCTATGTTAAGTTATGCAAGAGATTTTATGATTGATAAAGGATTTACATATTGTATTCCTCCATTTATGATAAGAAGTGATGTTGTTACTGGTGTAATGTCATTTTCTGAAATGGATGCAATGATGTATAAAATAGAAGGTGAAGATTTATATTTGATTGGAACTAGTGAACATTCTATGATTGGAAAATTTAAAGATCAAATTATAAATCCTCAAAGTTTACCAATTACAATGACATCATATAGTCCATGTTTTAGAAAAGAAGTTGGTGCTCATGGTATAGAAGAAAGAGGTATATATAGAGTACATCAGTTTGAAAAACAAGAAATGATTGTTTTATGTGAACCAGAAGATAGTGAAGTTTGGTATGAAAAGATGTGGAAATATACTGTAGAATTATTTAGAAGTTTAGATATACCTGTTAGACAACTTGAATGTTGTAGTGGAGATTTAGCTGATTTAAAATATAAATCATGTGATATAGAAGCTTGGAGTCCTAGACAACAAAAATATTTTGAAGTAGGAAGTTGTTCAAATTTAACTGATGCACAAGCTAGAAGATTAGGTATAAGAGTTAAGAGTGATAAAGGTAATTATTATTTACATACTTTAAATAATACGGTTTTAGCTAGTACAAGAGCGTTAATAGCTTTATTAGAAAACAATTATAATGAAGATGGAAGTATAAGTATACCAGTTGCTTTACAACCTTATATGGGTGGTAAGAAAGTAATAAGTGTTATTAAGTAATATGAATATTGATGTTTTAAATGATTTATTAAATCAGGATGATATAATATTTTATTATCATGTAACTAATAAGAATCCAGAAAATATAATTAGTGAAGGTTTTTATATGATTGATAGAGAATTATATAAAACTATGATAGAGCTTCCAGAAGAATTTATTTTAGATCCTTTAGATTATTCAGTAAATGAAAGAGGACAAAGAGGAACATATAGAGATAATGCTAATGTAATAATATTTGGATTTAATAAAGATGAATTAGATTATATAGTAGATGATGCTTATTATATTCCTAGTAATTGGAGTAATGATTTTCCACCTAATTATTTTATATCTAATGAATATATATTGGGTTATATAGATACTAATAAAAGAGATTTTGTACTTAATGAGAGTTATAAATATAATTGTTATTTAAGTATATAAATACTTTTTTTTTATATAAAAATAATGTATAATTTTTTTAGGTGAAATATATGAAATTAAGTAAATTAAATGAGTATAAAATTTTAGATACTAGTGATGGAATGAAATTAGAGGATTGGAATGGTATTAAATTATTGAGACCTGATCCACAAATTATATGGAGTGATAAGAATAAAGATATATGGAGTAATGTAGATGCTAAGTATATAAGAAGTAGTAAAGGTGGAGGAGAATGGCAAGTTTTTAATAAAAATATGCCTAGTACTTTTCAAGTTCATTATGATAAATTAACATTTAATTTAAAACTTATGGGTTTTAAACATACTGGTTTATTTCCAGAACAAGCATATAATTGGAAAATGTTAATTAATAAAATTAGTAATAAAAAAAATATAAAGGTATTAAATTTATTTGCATATACTGGTGCTGCTAGTGTTGCTTCATTATATGCAGGAGCTAGTGTAGTACATGTTGATTCATCACGTGGAATGGTTGATTGGGCAAAAGAGAATGTTAATTCATCTAATTTGAGTGATAAACCTATAAGATTTATAGTTGATGATGTTGTAAAATTTGTTGAAAGAGAAATAAGAAGAGGTAATAAATATGATATAATTTTAATGGATCCACCATCATTTGGAAGAGGTGCTAATAAAGAAGTATGGAATATAGAAACGGATTTATTTGCATTAGTAAAAAAATGTATGGAATTATTAAGCGATGATCCTATATTATTTTTAATTAATTCATATACTACTGGTTTATCAATGACAGTATTAGAAAATATTCTTAATCTTACTGTAAGTAAAAAATATAATGGTTTTGTATCTAGTGATGAACTTGGTATAAAAGAAGAAAATAGTAATATTATATTGCCTTGTGGAATATATGCTAGATGGGAGAAAGAAAAATATGAAGAAGACTAAAGATTCAAAAAAATTAACAAATAGTAAAGATGAAGAAGTAGAAGAAACAAAAATAGAAAACGAATTAGATAAAAAAAATACTTCTAATATAAAAAATAATATTAAAGAAATAATACCTTATGTAGTTATTGTATTAATTGTAGTATTAATACGAATTTTCTTGTTTACACCTATTAAAGTTAATGGTACTAGTATGGTTGATACATTACATGATGGAGATACTATGATTTTAAATAAGATAGGAATTAAATTTAATGATATAAAAAGATTTCAAATTGTTGTTATAAAAACTAGTGATTCTTATTTAATAAAAAGAGTAATTGGTTTACCTGGTGAGAAAATTAAATATGAAGATGGTAAATTATATATAAATGGTAAAATTATTAAAGATAAGTATAATAAAAATAATATTACTGCTGATTTTGATGAAGTAACAATTGATGAAAATAGTTATTTTGTAATGGGCGATAATAGAAGTAATTCAATAGACAGTAGAATAATAGGAACAATAGATAAAAATGATATTATGGGTACAACTAAGTTAATAATTTTTCCTTTAAAAGATATTGGTAATGCTCAATAAAGTACTTTTAATTTAGTACTTTTTTTTGTATACTATTATTAGTGATTTTTATGAATAATTTAAATATAGAGTTAATTAAGAAAATTAGTAAATTAAAAGGTGAACCTACTTGGATGTTAGATTTTAGACTTAATTCTTTAAAATCCTTTTTTGAGTTAGATAATCCTGATTTTGGTCCAGAAATTAAGTTAGATTTTAATAAAATTAATTATTATAAAAAAGTTAGTGATAGTACTGATGATTGGAAAAATGTAAATAGTGATATAAAAAATACTTTTAAAGAACTTGGAGTAATTGATGCAGAAGAAAAATATTTATGTGGTGTTAGTAATCAATTTGAAAGTGAAGTAATATATCATAAGAATAAATTTGATAATGATAAAGTTATTTTTATGTCTACAGATGATGCATTAAAAAATCATCCAGAACTATTTAAAAAATATTTTAATAATTTAGTTAAATATAATGAAAATAAATATACGGCACTTAATGGTGCTTTGTGGAGTGGAGGTACATTTATTTATATTCCTCCGTATACAAAATTAGATAGACCACTCCAAAGTTATTTTAGAATAAATAGTGTTTCATTAGGTCAATTTGAAAGAACAATAATAATTGTTGATGAGGGAGCAGAACTTTCATATATAGAAGGATGTACAGCGCCAACTTATAGTGAAAATAGTTTACACGCTGGTGTTGTAGAAATATATGTAGGGAAAAATGCAAAATGTAAATATAGTACTATTCAAAATTGGAGTACAGATGTTTATAATTTAGTTACTAAGCGTGCTATAGTAGAAGAAAATGGTTTAATGGAATGGGTAGATGGTAATATAGGAAGTAAAGTTACAATGAAATATCCATCATGTATTTTAAAGGGTGATAATTCTATAGGAAATTCAATAAGTATTGCATATGCTAAAAAAGGTCAATATTTAGATGCAGGTGCTAAGATGATACATTTAGGTAAAAATACTAAAAGTAGTATAATTAGTAAGTCTATAGCAAGTGAAGGTGGAGTTAGTAATTATCGTGGAACTACTAAAATTAGTAATAGTGCGGTAAACTCTAAGGCAAACATTAAATGTGATACTATACTACTAGATAATATGTCTAAAAGTGATACAATTCCAAAAAACATAGTATTAAATGATTCAAGCATACTTGAACATGAAGCAAGCGTATCTAAAATAAGTGAAGAAAAGTTATTCTATTTAAAAAGTAAAGGAATAGATGAAGAAACTGCTAAAAATATGATTATCATGGGATTTATAAATGATTTCAAAAGTGAATTACCAATGGAATATGCAGTTGAATTAAATAGATTAATGAACGGAAGTGTTTCATGCAAGATTTAGATATATTAAATAATAGTTATCTAATAATTGGAGGACCAAATACTAAAAAAAGTGAAGTATCTAGATATTTATCTAAAAAATATAATTTAAAACTAGTAAATTTAGATAGAGAAAAACATTCTTTCTTTGATGACTTTACTGATTTTGATAGTGAGAAATATTATAATTTGATTGAAAAATATGGAAAGATAAAAGCATTAAATTACATTCATAAATATGAAATGAAACATTTAAACTATGTATTAGATAATATAAAAGATAAAGTAGTAATAGATTTTGGTAATACTTATACTTTAATAGATGATATAAATATAATTAATAAAATTAAATTATATAATAATATTATTTTACTAACTACTAAAAATGTAAATGATGAATTTGATAGAAAATTAATTAATAATAAAATTATTAATGATATAAAGAAAGTAAGTATTTCTATTGATAATAAAAGTATTGAAAGTATTATAAAAGAAATAGAAAATTATAAAAATTATAAAGATATTTTATAACAAATTAATAAAAAAATTATATATTAAAGTAAGAGGTGTCTTATGAATAAATTAATTGGTAATACTCCTATGATAAAAATTACATATAAATATAAAGATAAAATTAAAAATATGTATGCAAAATTAGAATATTATAATTATACTGGAAGCATAAAAGATAGAATAGCTAACTATATAATAAATGAATCTTATAAAGATGGTAGTTTAAGAAAAGGTATGCCTATTATAGAAGCAACTAGTGGTAATACTGGGATATCATTTTCTGCATTAGGTCGATTATATAATCATAATGTTCATATATTTATGCCTGATTGGGTAAGTAGTGAAAGAATTAATATAATGAAAATGTATGGTGCAAACGTTTATTTAGTTTCAAAAGAAGAAGGTGGCTTCAAAGAGTGTATTAAAAGAGCAGATGAGTTAAGTAAGAAATTAAATGGTTTTAGACCTAATCAATTTGATAATATAAAAAATATTGAAGCTCATTATAATACAACTGGAAAAGAAATAATAAATAGTTTAAATAATATTAATGGTTTT
>CAKORH010000058.1 GCA_934101235.1 uncultured Bacilli bacterium
ATATAATTGTAACAAAGAAAAATTAATAAAACTAACTAATCTAAGTGAAGATTTTATAGATAAAATTATTAATAAACTAATTAATGAACAAAAAATATTTATTAATACTAAAAATAAATATGAAATAATGAAACCAGAATATATTATAGGTACAATAGATAAATGTTCTAAAGGAATAAAGTTTATTAAAAATAATAATGATAAAATCATTATACCACCTGAAGAACTACATACTGCTTTAAAAAATGATTTAGTAGTAATTGCACCAACATACGAAAATTATGGTTCTGTACGCGGAATTATTAAAAGAAAAAATAATAAACTTGTATGTGAAGTAAAAGAACATAATAACAAACTTATACTAGTACCATTTAATGGTAATTGTGAAATAAACATTATTGTAAGTGATAAAAAATTATTAAAAGATTTTATTATAGGTGACAGATGTTATATAGAATTAAGTAACATTTCAGATGAAGACAATACTATTATTGCTAATAACATAACTAAAATCGGACATTTTAATGATAAAATGAATGATGAAATAGCAATAGCAATTAGTAGAGATTTCGATATAGATTTTAGTGACAAAACAAAAGAAGAAATAAAAAATATTAATAAAGAAGTAACTGTCGAAGATAAAGTTAATAGACTTGATTTAACAAAAGATACTATATTTACAATAGATTCTATTCATACAAAAGATATGGACGACGCAGTATCAATAAAAAAATTATACAACGGAAATTATATATTAGGAGTTCACATAGCAGATGTAGCACACTATTTAAAACCTACTATGTCTACATTTAAAGAAGCCCTAAAAAGAGGAACTAGCTTATATTTAGGTGAAACTGTAATACCTATGATTCCTAGTGAATTATCAAATGGTATATGTTCTTTAAATGAAGGTGTAGAAAGACTTACAAAAAGTTGTATTATAGAAATAAATTCAAAAGGAAAAATTGTTAATTCAAAAATAGTTGATTCAGTGATTATTTCAAAAAAGAAAATGTCTTATGAAGAAATAAATAAAATATTTGAAAATAATGAATTTAATGAAGAATATATAAAATTTAAAGATGAACTAAATTTAATGAGAGAATTATCAAATATAATTACACGCAATAAAAATAAACAAGGAAATTTAGATTTTGAATCTAACGACATACATGTTAACAAAGATATATTTAATAATGATAAAATTACTGGATTTAGTACAAGAGAACCAAAAGAAGCAGAAAAAATAATTGAAAATTTTATGATATTAGCAAATGAAGTTGTTGCAACATACTTTTATTGGAGAAATATACCATTTATATATAGAGTACATAATAGTCCAGATGAATTAAAAATAGAAAATACTGTTGATTTAATAAAAAAATTAAATTATAAATTAGTAAGAATACAAAATGCATATGGACAAAAAGCACTACAAAAAATTCTAAATGACTTTAAAGGTACAGAAGAATACTCTATTATCTCTAACCTATTATTACGTAGTATGTCAAAAGCAAAATACTCAACAGATAATATAGGCCATTATGCATTAGCATTAGATAATTACTGTCATTTTACTTCTCCAATTAGAAGATTCCCAGATCTTGTAGTACATACATTAATAAACATGTTTATTAATGATTATATGAAATATAATCATTCTACTAAAAAATTCTCTGAAATATTAAATGAAATTGCAAATCATTCAAGCTACAAAGAAAGACAAGCAGATGAAGCAGAAAATGATTATATTAAATTAAAAATGGCTGAATATATTAGTGAACACCAAGATGAAGAATTTTATGGATATATTTTAGATATTGATAAAGATAAAATTTATGTAAAACTAGACAATAACATTAAAGGTATTATTGATTATGATAGTGATTTTTTAAAATCATTTACAATAGATTCTTACAACAAAGAGTTATGTTGTATTTATAGTAAACAAAAAATAAAATTAGGAACAAAATTAATTTTAAAAGTATCTAAAGTAGACATACCTCAAAAAGAAATATACTTTAATGTAAAAGAAATAATAAAAAGTAACGATAATATAAAAAAATTAGAATATAAAAAATAATAAAATTAGCAAAACTTGATGAGAATACATAATTTTTTATTTATCTTTTCTAAATTTTATATTATACTTAATATGTAAGAGGGATATTATGACAAAATATATTTTAATTACAACTAATACTTATAAAAATAAAAACTACTAAGGGAATATTTTTTCCATTAGTAGTTTTTTTATGAAGGAGGATTTATGAAATATAATAAAGTATTATTAAAATTAAGCGGCGAAGCTTTAGCAGGTTCAAACAAAACAGGAATAAATTTTGATAGAGTTTTAGAATTTGCTAGTGAAATTAGTGAAGTTGCAAAAATGGGAACAAGCATCGGAATAGTCGTTGGTGGTGGAAACTTTTGGAGAGGAAGAGCAAATAAACATATGGATAGATGTACAGCAGATCATATTGGAATGCTTGCAACAACAATGAATGCCCTTGCACTACAAGATGCTTTAAGACAAATTGGTTGTGAATCACGTGTACAAACTGGAATAGAAATGAGACAAATAGCAGAATTTTATATAAAAAATCGTGCTACAAGACATATGGAAAAAGGAAGAGTTGTAATTTTCGGATGTGGAACAGGTAGTCCATTCTTCTCTACCGACACAGCAGCCTCATTAAGAGCAGCAGAAATAAATGCAGAAGCAGTATTAAAAGCAACAAACGTTGACGGAATATATGATAAAGATCCAAATAAATATGAAGATGCCAAAAAAATAAAAAAAATAAAATACATAGATGTATTAAACAAAAAACTAAATGTAATGGACGCTACAGCAACTACATTATGTATGGATAATAATATACCTATTATAGTATTTGATATAAATAAAAAAGGAAACCTAAAAAAAGTTATAGAAGGAAAAAATATTGGTACTATTGTTTCATAGAAAAAAGCCAGCACTGGCTTTTTTAATTATTTATAATAATCTTCACGTACTTTAGGCATCTCTATTCTTATTTCTAAAAATGATGATACAATATATATAATTAAATTCATTATTATCCATAACATAAATATAATACCTGTTAATTGAAATAAACTCAATAATAAATCATTTTCATATATACTAGTAACTGTATTTAAATCTACAATAATACCATTCATCGCAACAATATTAACTATAAATAAACATTCTATAACTAAGCCTATCCATAAATTAATATTCTTTAAAACTTTATTACATTTTTTAAATGAAACAACTTGTATAAAAATACTAAGTAATATCATACTAAAATACTCTATTATAGACGGAAAATAAGCAAGTCTAAATAAATTAGATATATATACATCAATAATATTTATAAATGGTTTATAATAACTTAAAAGTATAAAAACAACCATTAATAATATTACTATAAAATATAATACTTTAATATCCTTCTTATTTTTACCATACATCATATCCATTATAATAACAAGAATTAATAATAATACTAAACCTATTAATGAATTATCTGATAAAAATTTATACACTAAGCCTATTTTATTAATTAAAGTTGTATCAGCCATTTTATCACTTTCCTTTTTATTCTTTACTTACAAGTTCCAAAATATATATAGTTTGACTAGTTTTATTATCTTTAGTACAAGTTATTAAAGTTAACGTAGATTTATCTCTTAAAGTCTTAATTTCTGCTTTTCCCGTTTTTTCAATATTATATATATTAATTATCTTATAAGTATAAGTTACATTATTATAATCTATATATGCTATATCCCCTATATTAAGTAAATATAATTTATTAAAATATGATACAGATGAATTACCAGAATGTCCAGCAATTATAACATTACCATTTTCTTTATCTGGATAGTCACTACTATTTAATATTTGTATATTTCTATTAACATTATTATATTTACTATTTTTTTCAGTAAACCCCTTTTTAAAATTTATATTAGGTATTCTTAAATATCCAATATATACCATATCACTTAAACTATTATCAAATTTATACTCAGTATCTTCAACACTATTCTCCTGATTATCCTCTATATTATCATCTACTTCATTTACTTCATCACTTATTTCAACTACTTTATCATAATAAAGTTCATTCATATAATCATAAACTTCTATTTTCTTTGACTTAAAATATTCTGAAGCAAATATAAATAAACCTATAAATAATATTATAAAACTAAATATTATTTTTTGATTTCTTGACATTTCTATAAACTAAATATGTACCAGATCCTAATATAATAGCACCTAATATATATTTTAATGTTGAAGACAAATCTGTTATTGGACAATCTATTACATTACTCAACCAATCAATATTAACATCCACATTAACATCATTTGTTATTTCTATATCATTAATATCAAGTATATTACCATCTTCATCATAATATACATTACATACTTTATTACATTTATTATTATTACAAACACATGAATTATCATAATTAATATCTTCATTGTTATCTATAATTTCATCATCACTATAATCATTATTTTTATTTAAAGTAATTGAACTAACTTTTCTATAAGAATTATTATATTTAACATATAAATTATTATCTTCTATTTTAAAATATAACTTATCTAATGCTCCTCTACTATCAATAATATAATAAGTACCATTACTTAAACTTACATTATAATAAGTATTATTACTCTTATATGATTTAATTAAAGTACCATTAGTATTATATATTTTTATATAATTATTACTATCATTTAAATCATTCTTTATTAAATAATTATTATATATATCTTCATCTATATCATCATAATTATTATTACTATTTAAATCTATAGAATTAACTCTTATATATGAATCATTATATTTAACATATAAATAATTATCTTCCACTTTAAAATATAATTTATTTAAAGTACCCTTACTATCAATAATATAATAATTACCATCACTTAAACTTACATTATAATTAGTATTATTACTCTTATATGATTTAATTAAAGTACCATTAGTATTATATATTTTTATATAATTATCACTATCATTTAAATCATTTTTTATTAAATAATCACTATAAATATCTTGATCATCATTATTACTATTATTAGTTTTAATACTAAATTCTTGTATATCATTTGTATCATAAACAGTAATAACTGTTTTTTCTGGAATAGTATATCTAGAATTACTACTTCTTCTAACAATAGTATATACACCAGGATTTAAAACATTATTTAATGATGTATAAGTATTACTAGAAGTAAATGATTGTACTAAATTATTATTTGAACAAGTACTTCTATAACAATTACCACTATAAATATTAAAACTTATACCACTAATATAATTATTGTTATTATCTAATACTTTAATCCTTACTAATGTATTTTCTATATTATTTAATACAACAGGTAAACTAGCTTCAATTCTATTTGAAGAATTAGAATAACTTCTACCATATATTGCATCATTAACTCCATAATTAGAATATTTATATACAGCATAATCATAATCATTTCCTGTAATATAAACTTCAAAATCACTTCTTGTATAACTAGTTAAACTACTTGCAGGAATACTAATTCTAAATGAACCATTTCCATTAGCTCTTACTGTATTATCAATTATAGATGCACTACTAGGAGCATTATATAGTCTAACACTTGGAGTAGAACTTAAATTATTTGTTTCTACATTAATTGTATTAGAATAATAATAATTTCCATACTATTTAAATTACTATTATTTTTTGCATTAGTTACTAACTTATTAATATAATAACATACAGTATCACCATTTGTATGATCAGTTATATATTTCTTTATAGTAGAACTAATATTAGCATCATTACCATTTAAATAATCTTGATACCATAATATTGCAACTTGAGCAATATAATAATTTTTAGATGAATTACTTGTTACATCACTATTTCTTACTATATAAGTAAAACCATTATCAGCAATAACTGGATCA
This sequence comes from uncultured Bacilli bacterium, assembly GCA_934101235.1. Classification (GTDB taxonomy): domain Bacteria; phylum Bacillota_I; class Bacilli_A; order RF39; family UBA660; genus UMGS1124. Next base: position 5,988 of record CAKORH010000058.1, read on the forward strand.
GTTAAATATGTTGTTGAATTAAATACAGTTCCAATATTTAAAACATATAAATTGTATCCACCACTTGTTGTATAATAAACAGGTAATCCATTTACATATTCGTATTTAGTACCATTTGTATAAGCACTAATACTATTACTTGCAGCACTAACAGTAGTTGTAAAGCTTAATAACAAAATTAAACTCAATAAAATTTTAGAAAATCTCTTCATATTTTTCAAACCTTTCCCTCTATTTGGCTTCTATTATACACACTTTTTTTAAAAATGCAAGCATTTTAAAATAATTAATAATTATAGTAAAATAAAACAAATAAAGATTAAAACAAATATAAAT
>CAKORH010000059.1 GCA_934101235.1 uncultured Bacilli bacterium
ATTCTTAATACTTATACCAGACTTTAATTTACGAATAACTCTTTCAGTTAAAACAGCAGTTTTACCACTACCAGCTCCAGCTGAAACTATAATATTTTTACCACTTTCACTAATTGCTAATTCTTGTTCTTCTGTCCATCTTGGCATACTTATCACCTTAAAAATATTATAACAATTTTTTCTAAATAATTAAATGTAAAAAGAGTTGTAAAATTATTGCCAAAATAATAATAAAAATGCATCAATATGATACTATTAAAATAGGTGAGGACAATGAGGAAACATATAAAAGTTATTCTTATAATATCTTTATTTATATCATTAGGAATACTTACATGTACTTTACTTTTATATAAAAAATATAATACTCCTCATATAGTATTAATTGGTAATGATACTATAACAATGAATGTATATGATACCTATAATGAATTAGGTGCAAAAGCAATAAAAAATGAAAAAGATATTTCAGATAAAATAAAAATAGAAGGTAAAATAAATAACAGTAAACCAGGTAATTACAAAATATCTTATACAGTTGATAACAATACAATATATAGAAATGTAATAGTAAAAGATAATGTTGCTCCAGAAATATCACTAGTTGGAAATGATTATATAGTAGTAGGTAAAGATACTGAATATATTGATGAAGGAGCAAAAGCAACTGATAATATAGATGGAGACATAACAGATAAAATAGAAGTAACGGGCGAAGTAAACACTAAAGAATTAGGTGACTATACATTAACGTATCAAGTAAAAGATTCATCAAATAACCTATCAACAATAACAAGAACAGTTAGTGTAAAATCTTCATCTACTTACATAAAAATATCAATAGACAATCAAAAACTATGGTTTTTTAAAGATAATAAATTGTTTTTATCTTCAGATATAGTAACAGGTAATATAAAAAATCATAATACACCAAAAGGTACATTTAAAGTTTATGAAAAAGCAAGAAATGTATATTTAAAGGGTCCAGGATATTTATCATATGTAAATTATTGGATGGCCATATATGGTGGAATAGGGTTACATGATGCGACATGGAGGGATGAATTCGGTGGAAAAATATATGAAACTGACGGATCCCACGGTTGTATAAACTTACCAAAAGATATTGCATCAAAAATATATGAGAATGTATCTGTTGGAACAGTAGTAGAAGTATATTAGGTGATAACATGAAAAAAGAAATAAAAGAATACATAAGAAGAGTAAAAATGACAGAAGAAAATATAAAATTAAAAAATACAGCATCAATAATAACAATAATAGTAGAATCTATTAAAGTATTATGTGCTCTATTTTTTATGAATAACTTGAGTACAATAGTACTAAGAATAATATTTATATATGCTATTATTGCAATACCATTAGCAATATTTATATTATTTACAGATGATTATAAAAAACTGAGTAAATATATATTTTTAGATTTATCAACATTTATATTTTTCTTTTCAAATATAATAGGTGGTATATTGATAGAAAAAATAATATGGATTGCAGATAAAAAATTACTAAAAAAAATGAACAAAGCAGAAGATAAAATAAAACCTTTACCAAATAAATTAAATTATGATAAAAAAGTATACGCATATTTATTTCTAAGCATCATAATTGCATATAATTATATACACATGAATGAATTCATATTTTATATATTAGTATTTATAACTTTAATCTCATTTTTCATAACAGAATTAAAAATGAGTATCAAAGATTTCAAAAAAAATAAAAAAGTATATATATCATTCATAATAAAAAACTATATTTTATTTTCATTAATAAGTTCTATATTATTTATTATAGTAGGTATAATTGTTAAAAGTGATTCTACAAACGAATTAATATTAAATGAACATAGAATATCAACAATAATATTGGGAATATTTTATGCTCCAATAGCAGAAGAGTTATTATTTAGAGGATGCTTAAGAAAATTAATAAAAAATGATATATTATTCATAATAATTAGCGGTATTGGATTTGGAGTGTGGCATGTAGTAGGGTACGATCAATCAATTTTACAATATTTATATATTATTCCATATAGTATGATAGGTATAGGATTATCATATGTTTACGCTAAAACAAATAATTTAACAACAAACATTGGAATGCACGCATTAAATAATATATTAGCAAGTCTTTAAAAAAGTGAATTATTTATAATATCTATTCGATATTACATAATTCACTTTTTAATTTAAATAATCTAAATCTTTTATATCTTCTAATTCACAAATATCTCTATTAGTCATATAACAAATATCTTTAAATTTACAATAATTACATCCTATATTTTTACCATTAATTTTTTTAGGATTAATAGTAAAATCAGCATTTTCTATACCATTAATACATTCATCTATTTTATTATTGGTAATCTTAACTATATTATCTATTTGATTTTCAGTCAATGTATTAGCATATCTATAAAACCCTTTATCAGTTATTTTCATAGAATGTATTAATTCACTATTCTCTAAAGTACTATCTAAATTACTTAAAATACTTTCATTACCTAAACTATATCCTTTTAATTTTAAATTATCTTTCTTTAATTCTTTTAATGTTTTTCCATTAACTTTACTAAATTTATTAAATAACACTTGTTGTAAATAAAAACCAATAATTTTATAATCTTTCTCTATATTTTTAGTTAAATATAAATAAACTGGTAATTGCATAGATAAACCATAAGGTAAATAATTTAAATCAACATCTATCTTATATGTTTTATAATCTATGATTACTGCATAATTATCTTTTAACAATAACTTATCTATAAAGCCTTTAAACGTAATGTTAATAACATCTGACTTATCAACATTAACTTTTTCTTCATACTTTGCACTATCCATATTCATTAAAGTATTTTGATACTTAATTATATTAACAACAAATTTTATTTCATCAATAATTCTACTTAAAAAATATTCATTTTTAAAACTTTTAGGATATATATTATTTTCTATATAATATTGACACACTTTGTCAACATCAATATCACTATCTAAACATTTACTAAGTACATAATGAAACAAATTCCCAATATATGTTTGTATCTTTTCTTCAAAATAATCTAATTTCAATATATTAGATAAATAAAACTTAAATTGACAATGATAATAATTATCCATACTAGAAAAGCTTAAATTAAGACTATTATTTAAATATTCATACAAACTATTTTTATTAATACCACTAAATCTATTATCATAAGTATTATAATCAATTTTATAATTACTATATAATACATCTAAATTCTTACTATGTGTATTATATCTAATTAAATTATCTAATTCATGTGTAGTCTTTATCCTATTTAAAATATCACTATAATTACTATAATCTATACTTTTATCAATAACATTCATTTTGTATTCATCTATTAATAAACTAGGAAAAAAACTCTCATTCAAATATTTCTCTTTATAACTAATATATAAATTCTTAATATTACTAATTATTTTATAATATAATTCTTTATTTATAACATTAAGTTCATAACTCTTCTCTAAGAAACTAGGTTTAATATTATCACTAATATAGTCTTCATCTTTCACAGTAACAGGAATACTATTTAAATTAAAACCAACTAAGAAAACATATTTATTATCATCAATTATATTGTTAACAATTGATAAGTTATTAACAGCATTTTTATAAATTACACTATCTAACTTTGTATTTTTCATAACATTAATAATAATATCTTTAACACTTACATAATCATCCGTAAAATAAAACTTATTAACAACATTTATAAGTTTATTATAAATATTCTTATTACTAACATTATTCATATCATATTTTTCTTTAATACTATCTAATAATTTATTTATATCATTACATAAATTATTAATAAAATATTTACCAATTTCAGTTTGATACAAAGTACTAGTATTTTTAATATTTATGGGAATATTATACATATTAAATATTTTTTTCATTATAAAATCATAATCTGTATTAGTATTTGATACAAATATATTATTGATATCAACACCATTATCAAGTAAATTGCATATTTCTTCTGCCACAAATATTACTTCATCTTCTAAATTATTAAATTTATAAACATCATGATCATATACTTTATAATCTTTGTTAATAACCTCTAAGTTATCAACACCATCTAATATATATTTCTGATATTTATTAACATAATCATATCCATATATGTATATATTTTTATTTTTAATAAGTTTTCTAAATAATTTATTTTTTATTAATTTGTTATCTATACTATCTTTAATATTGATTAATTTTTTCATTTTATTATCTTTAATATCTTCATTTATATATCTTATATTATCTAAATATAAAGTAGCAATATCATAACTAATATTTTCTATTTTCATAAGATTATATATAGTTTCTTCATTATAATCAAAAGTTAATGCTTTAATAAATGTATTTAAATCCATAACTTTTATATTCATATCTTTTTTATTATTTCTTAAATAATTTAATACATTATCTTTTATATCATTAGGAATAATTAAAATTGAGTTATCTTCTATATCTAGTTTCATTTTATTCACCCAATATAATTTTAACATATAAAAAAAGAAAAACACATATTATTCATATGTGCTCGTTAAATTAAAGTATTCTTCCATAGTAATCCAATCACCATTATTATAAAGCTTTTCTGCTAAATCATAACCAACATATCTTAAATGCCAACTTTCATATTTATAACCAGTAATATTATCTTTACCTTTAGGATATCTTAAAATAAAACCATATTTATATGCATTATTGTTAACCCATTTTCCTTCTTCAGTATATTGAAACGCATCTGATATTGAGTTTAAGTCAAATGCAAGTCCGGTTTGATGTTCAGAATGTCCTGCTCTTGCGCTATAAGTATCAGCCATAGCTTTACCATCTTTATTAACGTAATAATTATATAATTCTTCTTGGAAAGAATAACTTCTATATCCACTTTGTATCCAGATATTTAAACCCAGTGCTAACGCATCTGCTTTCATAATTTCAAAATTTTTATATACATCCTCATCAATATAAGAAGATCCATATTTACTATTATTTATCTGCATATGAGGATTTTTTGGTTTATAGTCGCTAGGTAAAGCATATGTCTTATTAACAATCATATAACCATCAACATAATAAACACCATCAACTTGTGTAATTTCATGATTTCCATTATTAATAATTTTTGTATTATTAGTATTATTAGACTTAGTTGTATTCTCGGTATTATTAACATCTTTTTGAGTAGTTTTAACTTCTTCTTTAGTTTCTGTATTTTCTACATTATCAATTTCATTATTTTTATTTTCTTCATTATTATTATTTTTATTACTTTTATCTTCATCTTTTACATTTTCAGTATTTTTATCTTTATTTTCTAATATTTTATTATCATAATGTCCATTCTCATATCTATGTATTAACATATATCCTCCTATTTTAAAGATATAAAACATTATAAATATTATACATACTAAAACATATTTATTTAACTTCTCACTTCTTTTTTTAGATTTTATAGAACTTAATAATATAGTAATAGGGTATAAAATTCCAAAAACATAAAATACAATTTCAACTAATAATCTCATAATACCTCCTAATTATTTATGCTATGATGAGCAGTTGGAGAATTAATATCAAGTGGTAAGAAAGTATAACCTTTTTCTAAACCTTCTTTAATAATCATATCAACACTTTCAATATTTGCTTTTTTTATATCATGTAAAAGTACTACTGAAGCATCATGTTTCTCAATTCCTTTTAAAACATTATTTTTAATTTTTACAGGATCTGTGTTACTAACATCTTCACTATCAACATTCCAATCATAATAGTAATAACCTAATTCAGTCATTTTTTTAGCAACATTTGTAACTATACCTTTATTAAATCTACTTATTGTATTACTACTACCACCAGGGAATCTAAACATTTTAGTTTTAGTACCTGTTTGCTCATATATTATATTATTCATATTATCAAAATCATTTACATAATCATCTACGGAATTGTATACTTTTTTATAAACATGACTATAAGTATGAACTGCAATAGCATGTCCCTTTTTAAATTCTTCACCTATAACATATTGATAGCTAGAAAATTGATTTGTAACAAAGAATGTAGCCTTAACATTATATTTATCTAGTATTTTTAATATATCTGAAGTATATTTACTAGGACCATCATCAAATGTTAAATAAACAACTTTACCATTTTTAGGTATCTCACTCAAATCATCATACACAATAACT
>CAKORH010000060.1 GCA_934101235.1 uncultured Bacilli bacterium
TATTATCATTATTTTCAATTGTACCACTATTCGGCATGCTTGGTGGAGTACCATTATTATCTCCACTTTCATTTCCTGGTGGTGTCATATTATTTCCATTATTATTCATATTTGGCATATTATTATTTGATGTACTGTTATTATTTTTTATATAATTCATTGTTAAAAATATACTTATGCAAAATATTATTATTAATATACTTGATATTATGTTTTTTAGACTTCTTTTCATATTATTATCTTCCTTTCGTTCCATATATATTTATAGTTTTACTTACACTGAAAGTATCACTATTATTTATTGTTATTTTGTCACCTTTTTCATATGTTCCATTATCATAAATACCATTTACTTGTTTTCCATTATTAGTTCCATTTTTATATAGACTATAATCGCCCTCCTTTATATTATTATTACTTATTATAAGAGTTTTAAAACTTTTGGTTGCACTAAAACTTACGATTACTTCTTCATCTTTTAATAAAGATACTATTGTTCCTTCTTTAATAGTTTCATCTAATGTGAATGATAATGATGTTTGCTTTGAAGTTTCTAATGGGGACTCTATCATATCCGTTCCTAAAATGACCAATGAACCTCCATTAATAGTATAACCTTCGTCTGTATCAATTCCTGAATCACCACCTACATCACTTCCCATTACAAATAATGTTCCTCCATTGATTACTGCATTTTTGTTTGAATCTATTCCGTCTCCGTTTGCATCTATATAAAATGTACCATCATTTATTGTTATAGTTGCTCCATCACCACCTGCATTTATTCCATCATCATTACTTGTTATCTCATATGTTCCACTATTAAAAGTAATATTTTGTGCTTCAGTTGCTATTCCTTCACCCTCATTTTGATTACCATTTACTATTAATTTACCTAATCCCGTAAAAATTAATTCACTATTACTAAATATGCATCCATCATAGGAAGAATTGCCACCATCTTTTAATGTGTTAGTTGTGTTCTCTTTTAAATTTATTGTTATTTTATTTGCATTTAATCCTATAATGGTTGCTGTTTCTTCAGTTTCATTAGTAACATTATTTAATATTAATTCTACATCCTCATTTTCTGCATCTATTATAACAGAATGTTTAAATGACCCAGTTAATGTGTATGTTCCTCCTTTTTTTATTGTAATATCTTCATTTTCGTCATCTAAATTAATATTAGTATCTGTTATAACATTACTTTTATTTAAATTTACTTCTTCCTTTTCATTTATATTATAAGTACTATTTATAATTTTTTTAGTTATATTTGATGTTGTTATTAACAATGTTGTACATAATATAATGTTTCCTAATATAAATATTGTAATTTTATCTTTATTACTAAATGTTTCTTTTATTCCTTTCTTATTGAAGTTTGATAAAACCATATACATAATTATTATATTTAATAATAGACATTCTACTCCAAATATTACATAATATTTTGTTTCTAAACTTACATTAGTTTTACCCATATCATTTGGCATACTTGGTCTATTATCATTTTCTTCTTGATTTGTTCCATTTGTATTTTGATTATTTGTTTCGATTTTATTATCTAATTCATTTGAATTAGTAGTTTCATTGTTTTCATCATCACTTTTTTCTAGTGATTCGTCTTTGTTTTCACTATTTTCGTCTCTCATAGATGGTAGCTCAGTATTATTAAAACTATTATTCATACTTGGCATGTTATTATTTGATGGATTATTATTATTTTTTATATAATTCATTGTTAAAAATATACTTATCAAAAATATTATTATTAATATACTTGATATTATGTTTTTCAAACTTCTTTTCATATCCACTCTCCTTTTATATTATAAATTAATTTTTGTTATTTATTATTTATATTACCTTATTACTTATTGTGTTATCTTTATGTTTTATTTTAATTCTTTTTTCTATTTATTTTTTATCTTCTATTATCTCCTTTCTTTAAATTAATAATAACTTATATATATTAAATGAAAATTAAATAATAAAAAAAAGTTTATTTTTTTAATAAAACTTTGAATGTAGTAATATCATTAGTTGAATATGCTTTAATTATTCCATTATGTTTTGTTACTATATTTTTTGCTATAGCTAAACCTAGTCCATATCTGTTTTCTTTTCTATTTCTTGATTTATCTACTCTATAAAATCTTTCAAATATTTTATCTTCTTCTCCTTTTGGAATTATATCGCCTTTATTTTCTACTTTTAATTCTATTTCATTTTTATTATCTTTTAAATATAAATTTATAGTATTAGATTTTGTTGAATGTTTTATTGCATTATCTAAAAGTATTTCTATTAATTGTTTAATACTGTTTTCATCAAATTTTATCATTATATTTGGTTCTATATCGTAATTTAACTTTATATTGTTTTCATAGGCTTTTCCCTCAAATGTTAAAACTGTTAATTCTATAATTTTTGAAATATTATTTAATTCCATATTGAATGTTTCTTCATGCTCTGTAGAGGCTAAATCTAATAAATCTGATATTAATAAACTCATTCTATTTGATTCACTTTTTATATTGTTAATCCATTTAGAATTCTTTTTATCACTTTCTATCATATCACTGCTTGCTATTATTACTGATAAAGGAGTTTTTAGTTCATGAGATGCATCTTCAATAAATTCTTTTTGTTTATTAAAAGTTTCACTTATAGGTTCTATAATCCATTTAGTTATTTTTTTAGATATTATAAATAACATAATTTCCAATATAATAAATATTAATATAGAAATAAATAGAGATATTAGTAAACTAGTTTTTATATTTGTGATATCAATTATTATTAATGAATTTGAAATATTATATGAATATGCGTAATTATTGAAGTATAAACATCCTATGGATCTTTCTTTTATGTTTTTTTTATCTAATATTTTATTAGCAATAGATGTTATTTCTTCATTTGTTATATCATTATTTGAATGATTTATTATATCCTTTATTGTATTATCTTCATTTAATAATATTGTATAAATTGTTGTATCCATAAATTTTATATTTTCATCTATATTTGGTTCTTTATCTTTTGTTATGATGTCATCTTTTTTTTCTGGAGGAATTTTATCATCATTTTTATTTTCATTTGTTTTAGATATATTTAGATTATTATTTATTGAATTTCTTTTTTCTATATAGTTTTGTATGTTGAATATTGTAATTATAGTTATTATACTTATTGTTAATATTATAAATATTGTATAAAATAGTTTATTTTTTAGTTTCTTCATTTAATACCTCAATTTTATAACCTAGATTTCTTAAAGATTTTATTGTTGTACTTGAACCAATTGCTTTTAATTTTTTTCTTATAAATGATAAATAGGCTTCTAAATTATTTGATTCTATCTCATTATCTATTCCCCAGATTTTATCATATATTTGTTCCTTTTTTAATATTTGATTGTTATTCTTTATAAAGTATTCTAATAATTCGAATTCTTTGCAAACTAAAGTTACCTCTTCATTAGTATTATTACTTTTTAATGTTGAAGTTTTTGTATTTAATTCTAAGTCGTTAAATGATAATATGTTATTTGTTTTATTATTTGGATCTCTTAATTGAACGTTTACTCTTGCTACCACTTCTTCAATATGAAATGGTTTAGTTATGTAATCGTTTGCTCCATTTTCTAATCCATTTAATTTATTTTCTAATGTTGATGCAGCTGTTAACATTATTATTTTACTTGTAACATTATCTTTTCTTAGTTCTTTTAAAATTTCAAAGCCATCCATATTAGGTAACATAACATCTAAAATTATTAAGTCATATGCATTGGTTTTAGCATAATAATATCCATCTAATCCATCTGTTATTATTTCTACATTATAATTTTCTTTTTTTAATTTTGTAGATATAGCATCTGCTAATGTGAATTCATCTTCTATTATTAATATCTTCATAAAAAATCACCTAATTCATTGTATAAAACTTTTATTAAATAAAGATTAAATATATTATATCACTAATTTTTCTAATATATTGTATTGTTTTTTTAATATTAAAAGAGCATTATTTTAAATGTTATGCTCTTCTTTTTATTAATTTAAAATTATATATTATGCAACATTAAATTACATAATTTACTATATCTTCATATTTTTGACCGTGTGGAGTTAATTTTATTATTCTTGTATTTTCATCTATTACTTTAAATTTAATATCTAGTCTTTCTTCTGGAAGAGAATCTTCAATTAATTCTGCCCATTCTATGATGCATACTCCTCCTTTATTAAAGTAGTCATCAAAGCCAATACTTTCATCACCATCTTCTAATCTATATACATCCATATGGCAAAGTGGCATTTCCCCTGATTCATATTCTTTTACAATATTGAATGTTGGACTAGTAATAGTATCTTCTAATCCTAAAGATTTTGCAAAACCTTTAACAAATACGGTTTTACCACTTCCTAATTCTCCATCAAGGCAAATAATCATTCCTGGAAATTTTTCTGATTCGATGTTTTCTGCTAATTCCATTGTATCTTCTACACTTCTTGATGTAATTTTATAATCCATTTTAATCACCTAGATTAATTATAAAAAAAAAATATGAGTATATCAACCATATTTTTTATATTTTACATTATATAATTTCATTAGATAAGTATTCTGGTTCGCTTGTAATATTTATTTTTAAGTTTTTTAGAGATTGCTCGTCTTCTATTGGAAGTATAAATGTTGAATGTGCTTGACATCCGTTTAATTTTGATAGATTGTTAATAGTTTTTTCTATTACTGGATTTGTAACACTACAAATAGATAATGCAATTAATACTTCTTTCAAGGATAGAACTTTATTTTTTCCAATTAATTTTCTAATTGGTTCTAATACACTTGGACTTAATAATTTTATGTCATCTGGTATTTTTGATATTTCTTTAATTGCATTTAATATTAAAGAACTAGCAGGACTTAGTAAATCCGTTTGCCTTCCAGTAATTATTTTTCCATTAGGTAACTCAAGTGCAATAAGATGAATTTCTCTTTTTTTGGATATTTCTTTTGCTTCTTTTATAACTTTTAAATAATTTTCATCAATATCTAGTTCATTCATCAGTAATTTTATTTTTTGTACTGTTTCAGTATCACTATTGCCTAATTTGTAACTTTTTAATTCATTATAATATCTTCTAATTACTTCTTGTTTAGAAGCTTCAGTCACTACTTTATCATTTGTTATTGAGAATCCAACCATATTTACTCCCATATCGGTAGGTGAATAATATATATCTTTTCCACTTATTTTATTTATAATTGTTTTTAAAATTGGAAACGTTTCTATATCTCTGTTGTAATTTATTGCAACTTCATTATATTTTTCTAAATGATATGGATCAACCATATTTATGTCCTTTAAGTCTGCCGTTGCAGCTTCATATGCAATATTTAAAGGATGTTTTAAAGGTAAATTCCAAACTGGAAAGGTTTCAAATTTTGCATATCCTGCAAAAACCCCTCTTTTGTGTTCGTGATATAGTTGACTTAAACATGTTGCAAGTTTTCCTGAACCTGCTCCTGCTGCATTTACTAATATTAATTTTTTTGAAGTTTCAATGTAAGGATTTGCTCCATAACCTTCATCACTTACAATAGTTTCAACATCTGTTGGATATCCTTTTGTAAATCTGTGTAAATATGTTTTAATATTTTGTCTTTCTAATCTTTTTATGAATGTTTCTACACTAGGTTGAGTATTATATAAAGTTATTACTACTGAGTTAACTGTAAATCCTAGTTTTGTAGCATTGTTAATTATGTTTAGAATTTCTATATCATAAGTTACTCCAAATTCAGAGCGTATTTTATTTTTTTCTATATCATTTGCATTAATACAAAATATTATTTCTAAATCATTTTTTAATTCTAAAAACATATTTATTTTAGCGTCTGCTTCAAAGCCTGGTAAAACTCTTGCCGCATGATTATCAGAAAATAGTTTTCCACCAACTTCCAAATATAATTTGTCAAACATTTTTATTCTTTCTTTTATTTTTTTACTTTGAATTTTTACATATTTATTATTATTAAATCCTTTTTTCATTTATAGCCTCTTGTTACTTTCTATGATAATTATAACATTATGTAGAAAATTCACCAATATTATTTACAATTTTTAGGCAAAAAAAAATGGCAGCTTTCTATCTTTGCTTCCACTATTTTCGACGTTTGAGTGCTTGACTTCTGTGTTCGAGAT
>CAKORH010000061.1 GCA_934101235.1 uncultured Bacilli bacterium
AATGTTTCTATCCTCTTTTCCTTAATTGGTGGGTTTTTCTTGAAGTATTTCATCATGTAAGTTCTAGCGATAAAGAAACCAGCTATTAAACCTACTATTAATCCTACAAGTACTAATAATATATCATGTAACATTATAATCACTCCCAAACTAATTATACTAGATAACTCATTATTTAACAAGTAAATCAGTGTTCAAAATTTTTAACTTTACTTACTTTATAATAATTATTTACAAAATCACATATAAATAAATTATCAATTTCTAATAAATTATTATTAAATATATTTTCATTTTTATTTGATTTAACTCTTATAAAACTCTTATATACACACATTTTACTAGTTTCGTTAGTAAAGTAATTATTATACATATGAATACTTTTAAATTTTGTATATTCATCATAAATATATAATTTATTATAAGTATATTTGTTAAAGAAATTTATATTTATTGGTAAACATATATCATCAAATAAATTAAATGCCGTTATTATATCTTTTTTATTATGATAATAAATACTTGATAATAACATATAAATACTTTCTGGATTTTTATTGGATATTTTTCTCATTTCTTTATTAAGTTTAAAAATATAAAAAGTTTTCAATATAATCACCTATTTAACTATATCAAAAACTTTTATTTTAATTTGTCGAATTAAATACTATTAATTCATGTTGACTACGTGTTATAGCAACATAAAATAAATATTTTTCATTTTTAAAGTTATTTATTATTATAACAGAATCAAATTCTAATCCTTTAGCTGCATATGCAGGTATTATTATTAAGTCTTTATTAAATTTTTCAGTATCTATGTCAACTATATTAATATTATCTATCTCATCATTAATATTTTCATATATATTATTTGCTTCATCAATACTTTTAGTTATAATTGCTAAGTTATTGTATGTTTTCTTTAATCTTTTTATGTTATCAATTAATATGTTGTAATCTAAGTTATCATATTCTTTTACTGGAATATTATTATTACGTCTTACTGCACATGAATAATTTAATCCTAGTACTTTATTAGAATATTCAATTATTTCACCACTAGAACGATATGTTTTATTTAATTCAATATATTTAGTACTATTATCAAATATGTCATTTAATATATTTAAACTATTATATTTATAATATGGATTAATAGTTTGATTTACATCTCCTAAAATAGTAAAATTAGCATTTTTAAATATTGTTTTTATTATTTTGTATTGTAAATATGTATAATCTTGTGCTTCATCTATTACTACTAATTTTGTATATACTTTATAAGGGATATTAGTTAACATAAATTTAAAATATATAAATAATGATGAATCTTCATAGTTTAATACTTTTTTATTTAGATTTTTTATATTTTCATTTCTATTAAAATAACCATTATAACTATTTAGAAATTCTTGACTATCATAAAATTCTTTATATAGTTCTTTAATGTTTGTTGTTATATTGATACTTTTTAATAATAAAGATTTTATTCTTACTTTATCTTGTTTTTTACCATTAAAATATTTATTATTTAATTTTTCTGCTATGAAGTCAAATCTATCAAATAAATTAAATTTGTTAAATCGTTCTGTTAAAAGTTCATTAAGTTCATTTTTATCTATTATTTCTTCTTTATACTCTATATCTTTTATAAATCTACATAATCTGGTTATTGTTTTTGCATAATCTTCTAATATTTTGATAATATCATCACTTAATTTATATTTTATTAAATCGTTATTTTGATATTCGTTTTTATAGTATCTTGCTAAAAAGTTTGAATATGATTCTACTCTCCAATATTCACTAATATACTTAGATGCAAATTCATGGAATGTTGTTATTAAAGTATTATCTTCGCCTAATTCTGGAAGTACGTTAGAAATATATTCTCCAAATATATTATTAGGTGAAAATATTAAAACATTATTACTATTTAAATATTCTATTTTATATAGTAAATATGCTATTCTATGTAATGCTACACTTGTTTTACCACTACCGGCAATACCTTGTACTATTAAGTTATTAGTTTTATCATCTCTTATAACTTCATTTTGTTCTTTTTGTATAGTATTTACTATATTTTTCATATGTTCACTACTATTTTCTTTTAATACACTTTGTAATACTTCATCATCAATATTAATTGTGGTATCAAATACATTAGTAAGTTTTGCATTATCTATTTGATATTGTCTTTTTAAAGTAATACGTCCTTCTATTTTACCTTCTGGTGCAATATAATAAGCATCTTCTACTCCGAAATCATAAAACATAGAACATATTGGGCTACGCCAATCATATACATAGTAATTTAAATCTTTTTCTACATTAGTTATACCAATATATACTTGATTTACTCCCTCACTACTCTCAAAATCAATTCTTCCAAAATATGGTTTATTTTGAATTTGATAGAGTTTTTTAAATTTTTTGGATTTTTGTTCTAGAAAAAATACTTCTAAATCATTACTAGTACGTAATGTTTTCATTTCAGCAGGATCTAATTCTGCACGATTATCCCACATCATTGTTTGAAATTCACGTAATTTAGTCTCTTTGTCATATAAGTCTGTACTGAGAGTTGATATTTCATTTCTTATAACATCAACAGTACTTTCAAGTTTTTTGTTTTCAAGTAAAAGTTCATTTTTAGATATACCCATTTTACCTCCATAACTAAAAATTTTGAAAACTAAGCAAATTAATGGTATCATATTATAGTTTTTTAAGTCAATCTATATTTTAATATTTACGTAAATTTTTTATTAATTTGTGAATTTATATTTAAAAATATAGAAAAATTATATATATTTAGGTAAAGGAGGATATAAAATGGAAGAAAAAATAATAAATCTTATTGATAAAAAGAATATAACTGAATTAAAGGAATTATTGGATAATTTAAACGATTATGATATTGCAAATATTATAAATGAAATTAATGATAATTATAGATTACTAATATTTAGATTATTACCTAAAGATATTGCTGCAAATGTATTTTCTTATATAGATATTGATTTACAACAAGATATAATATTTAAGTTAACTAAAAAAGAACAAATAGATATTATTGAAAATCTATATACAGATGATGCTGTAGATTTACTAGATGAGTTACCTAGCAATATGGTAAAGAAAATATTATCTAATGTTGGCAAACAAACTAGAAGTGATATAAATAAACTTTTAAATTATCCAGATAATTCTGCCGGTAGTATTATGACAACTGAGTTAATAGACTTAAAAGAAAATATTACGGTCCATGAAGCACTTAATAAGATACGAAAAAAGATTGATGAACTTGAGAGTATTGAAACTAGTTATGTTATTTCGAGTGATAGAATATTAAAAGGATATGTTAGTTTAAAAGAAATTATTTCATCTACTCCAAATAGAAAAATAAAAAATATTATGGATGATAATGTAATAAGTGTAAATACTTTAACTGATCAAGAAGAAGTTGCTAGTATTATGAAAGATTATGACTTAAATAGTATTCCTGTAACAGATAGTGAACATAGATTAGTTGGAATTATTACTGTAGATGATATTATAGATATAATTGATGCAGAAACTACAGAAGATATAGAAAAAATGGCTGCTATAGTACCTACTGAAAAGCCATATTTAAAGTTATCTACTTTCGATATTTATAAAAGTCGTATACCTTGGTTACTTCTTTTAATGATTTCTGCTACTTTTACCGGAAAAATAATTCAACATTATGAAAGTAGTTTAGCAAAGTATGTTATATTAACTTCTTTTATTCCAATGCTTATGGATACTGGTGGTAATGCTGGAGGACAATCTAGTGTTACAATAATAAGAGGTTTATCATTAAATGAAATTGAATTTAAAGATATTTTTAAAGTAATCTTCAAGGAATTTAAAGTATCTATTTTAGTAGGTATAACACTTGCAATAACTAATTTTATTAAATTGATATTAATAGATAGAGTTACTGTTGCAGTTGCTTTAGTAGTTTGTATAACTTTAGTAATTACTCTTATTCTTGCAAAAATAATTGGCTGTTCTTTACCAATACTTGCAAAAAAATGCAAATTTGATCCAGCAGTTATGGCTAGTCCATTTATTACAACTATAGTTGATGCTATTTCACTTTTTGCATATTTTAAGGTAGCAACTATACTTTTAGGCATTTAAAAAGGTTCATTAATGTGAACCTTTATTTTATTATATATGGATTTGTTATTGTTCCATTACCAGTGACAGTAACGTTAGAATTTAATACAATACTAGGTCTATAATTATATTTTTCACTAACTAATTCAATAGTTAATTTATTATCTTCATAAATATATCTATAATCTGTATTATTTTTATAATTTGATAATTCTATTAAATTGAATTTATTTTTATTTAAGTAACTATTATCACCTATTAATTTAACTTCTTTATAACTAAGTGATCCAAATATACTATTTATTGGATTTTCAAATTTTAAGTCTTCAATTTTATTTAAATTATAATTGTATTCACATGTATTATCTTTTGTACATATTTCTAAATCACTTTCAGTTAGCATTTCATCTAAATCATTATATTTAACATCTTTTGTAGTTAGATTATTCCAACTTTCATTAACTAGATATAACTTATTATCATCAGTTATATTTTTAAAATTATATGAATTATCATTGTTAAAGTCATCAAAGAATAATTTGTCAGTTTCATATGTATTAGTAATTGTATCGCTTAAATTTTCACAAGTATTATTAGCATCTTCAAGAATTAATTTAATATTACCATTACCTAGTATTCTAACAATTCTAAAACACATATCATTAAAATTAATATAATTATCTATTACCTTACCTTTAAAATAGTATGAAGTACCATAATTATCTTCTATACTATTTAATGAGTTGTCTCCATTATTATATTGTGACATTTCAGTATTATTAGTATTATATGAACTTAGAGCATTTATTATAATATTATCATTTAATTTATCTATTTCAGTATCATTTATATTAATATTAGAATTTATTAAATCTAAATTTAATGTATCATAGGTAGCATTCATATTAAATATTACACTTTTATTCTCGTTAGTTTCATTACTAACATTTAAATAAATATATTTACTTTTTAAGCTTTCTAAAACACCATTTAATTTATTATTCTCATTATTTATTAATGTAATTTTTATACCATCAAGTATAGTTCCATATATTTGATATTTTATATTTGTATTACCTAAGTTATTAGCTTTAAGTACTATAAGTTTATTAGTATTAGCAGGAATTTCATAAGTAACAGATGTTTCGTTGTTATCATTAAGTGAATAAAGTAAACTAGGTACATATGAAGATACTGCTTCTTTTTCTTCAGTTTGTACAAATAAACTATAGCTCAAATTTAATGCATAGCAGCCTACAATTAAAACAATTGCAGATAAGAAGTATATTACTTTTGTTTTATTCATATAATACCCTACCTTCTACTTAATAGTATAAATTATTTATTATATTTTTTCAATATTTATTTTTAAACTTTTTCTATTAAAATGTTTTTAAATGTTGGTAATTGATTAGTATAATAATATCATTAATTATGAAACTTTATATGGATTTGTTATTGTTCCATCTCCACTTGTTATTTTTACACTGGATTTAAGTGTTATGACTGGTCTAATTGCAGTTAATAACGTCAGATTCTCTTCTCCTACAATATCCCAACCTAATTCACCAGTTGTATCTATACCAAAAGCATGAACATTATAATATAAATCAAAGTCACCATCTTTATAAAATCTATTTAATGATAATGTTATCCAATAATTTGAAGTTGCATTATTAATCAAATAATAATTAGAATTTACTACACTTCCACCACCTGCATACACTATCTCATCATATGTTAACATGCCTATTTTATTTATATCTGTTTCACCATCTGTTCCTGTAGTAACACATTTATATGATGGTGTTTTTGTTACCTCGTGTTTATTTTCAGCAGAATAATAAAATGGTGTTTTTGAATTTATTAAATCACTTACTTTTCCTATAATTTCACCAGTATCTTGGTAATTATAACCATTTGTTAAATCACCTATACACCATGTATCACTTTTTAATAATACTAAATCAGATTCATTTGTTA